>CAIWTR010000186.1 GCA_903915615.1 uncultured Armatimonadota bacterium | reverse complement strand
CCTTGTCGTAAGCAGATTGAGGCCGCCATCCACAACGCAAAAGATGCTGCAGGCTGGATCCTGGAAGATGTTGTCACCAGTGCTGAGCGTGTGCGGCGACGTACGGAGTACATTGCCGGGATGGTCAAGGGACGTCTGCCAGAGCCTATCCTAGAAGCAGATTCCATTCTGGGGATTATTCAACAGGTGCAAAAGACCCTTGGACGCTACGCAAAGAGCCGCGGCATTGACCTCTACTGCCACGTCGATGCATCAACCTATCCGGTCTCACATGACAAAGACCAAATGTATGATGCCCTCTATAACCTTGTAAACAACGCGCTTCAGGCGACGCCGGATGGCGGTACCGTCTCGATCACTGCGTGCAACAGCATTCATAATCCATCGATGGTAGAGATCAGCATCACGGACACAGGGCATGGAATGACCGAAGAAACCCGTAGCAAGCTGTTCACCGATGAAGTCGTTTCAACAAAACATGGTGGCACGGGACTTGGGACATCCATTGTGGGGCGTGTGGTCAGAGAACATCATGGCAACGTCTCTGTGAAGTCCCGCCTTGGACGTGGCTCAGTGTTCACAGTGCAGCTCCCCGCGTACAATGTTGCACATGGAAAGACCATCGCTGCATGACAAGCCAATCGGCTTTGATGACCGTCTCCTCGACATTGCTGTAGATCACGTAAGGCGCCCGGTAATCACCGGAGAAATACCCTGCGCTGCGATCTCGATTTACAGGCACGATCAGTGTGCCATCGCTTTGGCACTAGGCAATAAAGTTGCGCGTCCTCTGCCGATCGCGGCGGATGTCAATACAATTTTCGACATGGCATCGGTGACGAAAGTCATCGCAACAGCAACAGCCATCAACATTCTCTTCGAACGCGGCAAGCTCAGTCCAGAAACAGAAGTTGGACGCATCCATCCTGCATTCGCCCGCCAAGCTCAGGTTCCAGGCTTCGCGGATCGTGGCAAAATCACCATCCGACATTTACTGACACACTGTGCGGGCTTCCCAGCCGGCGGCAACTACCGTGGCAAGCAGGTGTCCCTTGGGCAGATTGTCGATGATATTGCGAAGTCAAGAGTGATGTATCCGCTTGGGACGAAGTTTCTTTACTCGGATTTTTCGTTCATCACGCTGGGTGCTGTCGTAACCGCCATCACAGGGCAAACGCTGGACCGGTTCTGCAGCGACAACATCTTCAATCCGCTTGGGATGTCCGATACGGGTTTCAATCTGCCGAAGGAAAAGCATAGTCGCTGTGCAAGCACGGCAGCCGACAACAATGCTCCGATAAATCAAGGTTTTGTTCACGACCCGACGGCGCTCGCGCTGGGCGGGGTTGCGGGGCACGCCGGGTTGTTTAGTACCATCAACGATGTCAGCAAGTGGTGCAGAATGATGCTCGGCGGTGGAATGGTTGATGCCGTTAGAGTCATGCGGAGAGGAACGGTTGCCCGGATGACATCGCCACAGAGTCCGTTTAACGGCGAAGAGCGCGGCTTCGGCGTTGACATTGCCAGCGATTACAACGTGCGCGGGGAGCTCACCGTCGGCAGCTATGGTCATACAGGTTTTACTGGAACCAGTATTTGGCTGGATCCTGCGAACGACCTCTTTGTCGTCCTGCTCACCAATGGCGTCCATGCCAAACCTCCAGCAAAGGTAACGGCTGTCAGGAGGCGCCTCCATGCAGCCATCAGCCGCGCGCGGACAGACTAGACATCACTTGTGATACGGCTCTCCGCGGAGAATCTTGAATGCCCGATAGGTCTGTTCAAGTGCGATGACGCGCGCAAGTTGATGAGGCAGCGTGAGCTTTCCAAAGCACCACCGGAAGTTGCTGCGTTCGAGCACGGCATGATCGAGCCCGAGTGAACCACCGATGATAATCGTAAATGTACTGGCGCTGTGAAATGTCGCGGCATCCATGAGGTGCTGTGCAAAATCCGGACTCTCAAGTTGTTTACCGGCGAGGTCACAGGCAATCAAATAGTCGCGCTCTCCGACTTTGGCCAAGATACGCACACCTTCGCGCTGGCGTATCGATGCCTCATCTGCAGCCGATGCGCCATCTGGTGTCGGCTCATCCGTAACTTCAATCAGCTCAAACTTGGAAACCAGATTTGCCAGGCGGGTTGCGTAGTCGCCGCAGGCATCCTTGAAGAATGTTTCCTTCAATTTTCCGACGGCAATAACCCGAATTGTTGGTCGCATGGCATAACCTACCACATAGCCCGGATGCCCTCCGGTGGTACACTTTTCCCATGGATACATCACCAGAAGCCATCACTGCAGATGTTGCCCGGAAGTATCAGGACTACGTCAATCCAACGGCTTTAAACCTCCTTCGCTTGGCTGGCTTTGACCGGGTTGAACACACCGGTAATGGCGCGATCATTTCTGATATTGAGGGGAATGACTACATCGATTGCCTCGGAGGCTACGGTGTCTTCTCCCTCGGTCATGCAAATGAAGAAATCGTAGATGCCGTCTATGCGCAGCTGCGGCAGCTACCCTTGTCCTCTAAGACGTTTCTAAACAAGCCGCTTGCGGACCTTGCTGAGCAGCTTGCGCATTTGACACCGGGTAATCTCCAATACTCATTTTTCTGTAACTCGGGTGCAGAGGCCGTTGAAGGTGCTCTCAAGTTTGCCCGAATGGCAACCGGAAGGCCGGCGTTCATCAGTACACATGGCTCGTACCATGGCAAGACGCTAGGAGCGCTCAGTGCATCCGGGCGCGATAAGTACAAAGATCCATTCCGGCCGCTCCTAGAGACGTTTAACTTTGTTCCATTTGGCGATATTGCTGCGATGGAAACTGCAATGGATCACACCATCGCCGCGGTGATTCTCGAGCCGATTCAGGGTGAAAATGGCATTTTTGTAGCCCCGGATGGCTATATCAAAGCAGTCCGCGAGCTATGTGACCGGCATGGGGCCCTTCTAATACTGGATGAAGTTCAGACCGGTCTTGGCCGTACCGGGCGTCTCTTTGCCTGTGAACACTCAGGGGTAACCCCCGATATTTTGACACTTGCAAAGGCTCTGGGCGGCGGGGTGATGCCAATCGGTGCGATTGTCGGTACCAAGGATGTCTGGGATAAGGTGTTCACGGTAAATCCCTATCTCCACACAAGCACATTTGGCGGTAATCAAGCGGCGTGTATCGCGGCGCTGAAGACATTGGAAATCATTCAACGTGATGATCTGGTTACACGTGCAGAGGTTGCCGGCGAACGGTTAATGTCAGGTCTGAGAAGCGTTCTGGTTGACTTCCCTGGAATTCTCGTGGATGTACGTGGACGCGGACTGATGATTGGCGTGGAATTTGCAGACGCCGATGTTGGTAAGCTGGTCATTGGTAGCTTAGTTAAGGGCGGAGTGGTTGCTGCGTATACTTTAAACAACCCTGAAGTGATGCGTTTTGAACCTCCTCTCATTATCTCTGATAGCCAGATTGACCAAGTTGTATGCGTCTTCCGTGATGCCATTTTGGACGTCCAGCAGATGCTCGAAGAATTTGGAGTCGTATAACCATGAACAAGTCAATCGTGTTTGCCTCCGTATGTATGACGCTTTTGTCTGTTTCAGCATCGCCGTTGATGGCGCAGTCCATCCTAAATGTGGCAGCTGGTGAGCAACAGACCGATGGCACCTATTTATGGGTCTACAAAGTCTATGCTCGCGAGTATCAGGACCTGAACTACTGGATCTTAGGCGTGGACAGACCGGTTTACGACTCTCTGGT
>CAIWTR010000185.1 GCA_903915615.1 uncultured Armatimonadota bacterium | reverse complement strand
TATGGTAAGTATAAGCCGTTTTGTTATCGAGGCAGGTGGTCGCCGAAACTTACGATGCCGCCGCTATGACTAGATAATTCCTGAATCAATACGAGCGCTGCCCGTACCACGGGTGTCGACTCGGATCGGCTTGACATCAGCGACATTCTCAGGTGCCTGGTCAATCAACATCAGCCAGTCTTCAACCAAATCACTCTTCGGAAAGATCTCGTTTTCCTTGTATTCCGCATCGACAGCATCGGTGAAGTCGCTCAACAGCAGACCGAGGTCGTGATTTCCCGTTTCAATTGCACGGCGGATAGCGAACGACTTCCCACGCTCGACGAGGCTGGAGAGGAGGGCCCCGCTCACGAGGTCCTTCCAATACAAACGCGTTGTTCCACCACTACGGAGATAGACATCCAGGAACTCAGACTTTGCTGTTTGTTGCCAAATGTACTGGATCGTTTCCGTTACCAGCTGCGCTGCAACGGCCTTTGCATCTCCATCATGCTTTGTAAGTAAATCAGCATCAAAAGGTAAATCGCCGGTGAGATAAATCTGGAGGATGTCGGTCGCGGCATCCCGGTCTGGCCGGCGGACACGAACACGTCGATCGATGCGCTCTGGACGCAGAATCGCAGGATCGATGTAATCCGGTCGATTCGATGTCAGCATCACGACAATGTTGTCCGACCCAACGATTCCATCCATTTCAGCACAGAACTGGGGAACGATGGTGTTTGAGATGTTTGTGAATCGGCCGGAACTTCGTGTACGGAGGATGCTTTCTGCTTCGTCAATGAAGATGAAGACAAGCTGTCCCGCAGCAGCTTTCTCACGGGCGGTAGCAAAGATCTCACGCACTTGACGCTCAGATTCACCTAGCCACATGTTCAGAATTTTCGGACCATTGATGTAGAGGAAGCATTCTTTCGCACTCAACCCGGTCCGGCGGTTGTACTCCTGTGTCAGGTTGTAGGCAGTCGCTTTACCGAGCATCGTCTTGCCGCAGCCTGGAGGCCCATATAGAAGGATGCCCTTCATCGCCCGCTTACCAAATCGCTTATAGAGATCGGGATAGAGAAGAGGAAATTCAATCGCTTCGCGGATTACGCGCTTTGCTTCATCCTGACCGCCGACGCGCTCCCAACCAACCTGCGGGACATCTTCGAGAAAGTAGTCCGTGGATGTTGACTTGCTGATGACATCTGTTGGTATGCGGCCACTTGCATCGAGGATGACATCATCGCCCTGCTTGACCGTAAACCCAGATGGAGCCGAAACGACACGACCACCGCTTCCTTGCATGTCCGCACCAATGCGCAGGCGGCCATCGGGGAGGACATCTGAAACCTTCGCAACACCAGGAATCGCAAGGCTCCGTGTCTTTCCGAGGATTGCATAGGCATCGTTGACACGCACACGGTCACCTACGGCAAGTGCATCCGCATCGACACCTGGATCCAGCTCACAAACAAACTCTTGGTCTCCCGCGACAATCAGGTGGAGATTGTTTTCGAGTGGACCGAGGTACGTTACGATTCTGTTCGCCGGTTTGGTGAGCTTTTCATAGGCCGCTTCGTATTGAGCGATAACCTCGGATGCTTCTTCCTGCTGCTTTTCAGATCGCTCTGCTTTATCGCGGAGGAGGAGAAGAAACGGATAGCGGGCATCTGTCGGAGGTGTCGCAGACAACAGCTCCGAGACGATCTCTTGTGCAGATAAATCATCCGGCTGGAGAGGCTGTTGCTGTGTGCTGGGTTTGCTTGCCATGGTGCGTTAGTATACCCACGATGAGTGATTCGATTGTCAGTGCAGCTCACCTCCGCACGATGTTTGACCGCTTGAACGCTTTGGATGACCTGACCATGCTGGAGATGGCACTATCCCGTGGCTACCAGGGCCATGAGGCTGTAGCGATTGTGAAGGCGTATCGCGCCTTGCTCTCCGAAGTGCCGCCCGTTCCACCAACGCACAATCAACCCGTTCGATGCCTTGGAATCGTGGGGGCATCATCCGTACCAACCGCAATATGGCCATATCTATTGCTTGCGCACTGCTTCAATATTCCCGTGAAGATAAAGCTTCCCCTAAGTGATCTTCCAAGTGTGTATCTCTTGAAAGACATCATCACGCGTGTATCCGAAACCACCGACACGCTCCTGAATCATTGTTCTGAATCCAGCTGGGAGATATCGATACAAGCGGGGGATGTGCTGCTCGGCGCTGGTTTCTGGGATGACTGTGACCGTGTTTTAGTGTTTGGATCAGATGCAGCTGTAGAGCTCTACCGAAGTCATTTCGCGGAGCCGGGCCGGGTTATTGGGTTTGGCCATGTCGAGTCCGTATTGCTGGTCGATCTCGCGAGTCTGCAAAGTGATGACGGTTGGATGGATGATGTGCTGGCGTTTGGCCATGTCGGCTGTTTGGCACCGCGGTTGGTTGTCGCTGCTGATGACGCATCCCCTGCGTCGGTCGCTGAATTGACGCTAGGTAAGCTGAATGGCCTTGTCGTTCCTGATGTCCAACGGGCAGTTACTCTCCGGAATGTGTTCCATGAGCTACGCGTAAACGGGGACGATGCATGGCTTTCAAAGGATGGAATGTGGTTGACCTCATCCAGTCGTGATTTTGCAATGGTTTCAAATCCGGGACATCTCAGAATCGTCCCTAAAGCCACTGTATTGGGCAGTGGATGCTCAATCGGGGCGCTAAGTAAGCCTGCAAAAGCATGTTTTGTATCCAACCAGCTAACTGAACTCGATGCCCAGGCAACCTGGATTTGCGAATGGGGCAGGGCCCAATATCCATCGATGCTATGGCAAAACGGCGGTGTTCCAATCGCAACGACATTGTGTCGTTGAACAGTGTAAATGAATGATTTACATGAAGTGAACAAAGTAAATATACTATGTATAATCCGAGTACCGCCGGTCACAAAACCCGACGTTTATGATAAGGAGTCTTGCTATGAATTCGCGCAAAAACGCTGCATTCACGCTGATTGAACTACTAGTTGTCATTGCGATTATTGCCATCCTCGCCGCTATCCTGTTCCCGGTCTTCGCCCAGGCCCGCGATAAAGCCCGTCAAACCAGCTGCCTTTCTAACATGAAGCAGCTCGGTATCAGTGAAATGATGTATGTCCAGGACTACGATGAGACATTTCCACGTCTTCGTTTGTACAACCTGAACTTCGCATCCTTTGGTCCAGGGAAGTGGGCCTATGGCATCCAAGATGCTCTCAAGCCTTACATCAAGAACGATGATGTTTGGAAGTGTCCAAGTGATGGCATGCAGCGTGATGACTGTGATGCAACATTTGGTAAAGCAATCAGCTATTCGTTCACGCACTACCGCAACACAGATCAGTGGTTTGCATTTGGTTTGCATCCTTACTACGATACGGCTGCATCGTTGAACCTCGCGTCAGTAGGTGCACCAGCTGATACCGTTTCCGCCTATGAGCTCTGGACGACTGCATCCTATACAGAAGGGTATGCTTACTGGCGCTATCGTACCTACGAAGCTGCTGGATGGGCCGAATACCTCACGAATCAAAAGTTCCCTTCTTGGCCAAATACGGTTACCGCAACGTGGTGTTCTTCGAGGCCAGGAGCGATGCGTATCAACCTCGGTGCCCACCAGGCAAAGGTCAACTACCTCTTTGCTGATGGCCATGCGAAGGCACTGACCCCTGAGTCTCTGATGCCTTGGCCGTGGACTGCTGCAACGGTTGCTTCGCGTGCAGCTGCCGGTGGATCCAACCGCAACCTGCTTCACTTCGATGGGCAATACAAATAAGCCATGGATGAAAAGAAAAAAATGATTCTTGCGGCCATCGGAGTTGTGGTGGCAATTGCCGCTGCAATCTTTGTTGGTTCAAAGACATTGGCTCCTGAAAAGGAAAACATTGTTGGCAGTCTTGATGGAACCGGCCCCGGAGCAACAGGTCCTGTCAAGGGAATGAAGGATGGTCAACCGGCCGTTGGTGGAGAGAATCAACCTCCTCCAGCAAATGTTGAGGGTGGACGCGGACAATAACGTCGGTTCAACATCCAAATATCAGGCTCCGATGACAAACATCATCGGAGCCTGTTTGTTTTACTGGTTTTGATTCCATACAATGCATCCGGGATGCGCCTAAAACGATTGACTTTGCATGGATTCAAGACCTTTGCTGACAAAACAGTCATCGAGTTTGTTCCAGGTGTAACGTGTATTGTTGGTCCCAACGGTTCTGGCAAAAGTAACCTCCTCGATGCGCTGGTCTGGTGTCTTGGTGAGCAAAAAGCAAGTACCGTTCGAGCAACCCGCAACCAAGATGTGATCTTCGCTGGCTCATCAAAGCGTAAGCCAATGGGAATGGCTGAAGTCTCCCTCACTGTCGACAATGAGGACCGCTTTCTTCCGTTGGACTTTAACGAAGTCACGGTTACGCGGCGTGTCTACCGAGATGGTGAATCTGAGTATTTCATCAACAAGACGGCCTGCCGGCTCAAGGACATTGCTGAGCTGTTTTTCGATACCGGAGTTGGCCGTGGTGCCTACGCCATTGTTAGTCAATCCGAAATCGATGCAATTCTAAGCGCCAAACCGGAAACCCGGCGTGAGCTGTTTGAAGAAGCTGCGGGCATCAAGAAGTATCGTGTGCGGAAACGCGAGGCTGAGCGAAAGCTTGAAAACACCGATGCGAACCTGGTCCGTGTACGTGACATCCTGTCGGAAATAAGTGCTCAGGTGGAGCCTCTCCGGAGCCAGGCTGAAACTGCTGAACGATTCATTGGCTTGTCTGATCGCTTGCGTGAAATCGAAGTTGGCGTGTTGGCGGCAGACTACACCCGCCTGACAGGTGAGCACAATGCACTTCTGGTGCAGGCACGTCAGGCAGCGGCGGAATCCGAACAACTCGGCCTTGAAATCATCTCCAAGGAAGATGAAGTTCTTGCGGCGCGACAAGACCTTTCAGCGGCTGAGAAACATCGTGATGATGCCCGGCAACAGGTCAGTGAGCTTCGAACGGATGTTCAAAATATCCAATCGCGGATTGATATCGCAGCCGAACGACGCAAGGCGAGTGAAGCGACAATCGCATCACTTGAGACGGATATCGAAGCCACGGAGACATCCCGCGAACAAATACTGGCTGAGCGTATAGCAAAGGACACTGCGGTCACAGAGAAAACAACGCAGTTCAACGAGGCGACTCAGAATCTTCAGCGTGCCGATCAAAGTGCACGTGAAACCGAGCAGCAGCTTGCAGCCACTGTGCGTGCGCTGGCTGGGCAGGAAGCCGATTACATCGCGCTCGCCCGAAAACTTGCGAGTCAGAAATCAGAACTCAAAGCCCTTGAAGAACGGATTGCGCTTCGAAAGGGATCAAGGCAGTCCTTACAGGTGAAAGTTGGAGATCTCCGGTCAGAGGTTGATACTTCGGATGCGGCAATCGTTACGGCTGAGGCTCAGGTTACAACCCTCAAGGAAACAGAAGTGTCCCTGAGGACGCAGCTAGAAGCCGCACGGACATCCACACTTGCTGACATCGTCTCACAACGGGAAGAAGCCTTCCGTACGGGTAATGAGCTGCAGCGGAGCATCGCCGGGCTTGAGAGTCGCCTGATGGTCCTTGAAGAGACAGAGGCTGCGCTCGAGGGCTATTTTGCTGGTGTCAAAGCGGTGATGCGAGGGCAGGAGGATGGCGATATCCAAGGACGCTTCGATGTCTTTGCAGACATCATCCGGGTTCCGCAAGACTATGAAACGGCGATCGAGGTCGCCCTTGGCGCATCGCTACAGGACATCGTCACTGACACTGAGCGAAATGCGAAGGCTGCTATCCGCTGGCTGAATGAGACCCGTTCGGGGCGAGCAACATTTCTGCCATTGGATGAACTTCGGGATGTCGCGGTGCCTGATACCCTCCGGTTAGCTGGCAAGCAACACACGGGCGTGCTTGGTTCCGCTGCGGATTTGGTTGAATATGATGCCGATGTGGCCGTTGCTGTTCGGATGCATTTGGCACGTGTATTGGTTGTCGATGACTTGGATACGGCAACAAATGTAAGTCGCAAAATCGGCCGTGACTGGGCTCGTATCGTAACGCTTGGCGGTGAGGTTGTCGTACCAACGGGAGCAATTACGGGTGGGCGAGCGGGGAAACAAGGACCAAATCTGCTTGCACGCAAACGCGAGATTGCAGAGCTGGGTGAGCGTCTGGATGGCAGTTTAAAGCGACTGGATGCTGCACGTGCATCCGTGGAGCGTCTGGCTGCAGAGGAAGGGACGCTGCGCGGTCAACTCGCCAAAGTCGAAGCCCAGCTCAACGAAACGGTTGCCAGTATCCGTGGGGCCCAAGCAGGCGTTTCGGCTGCAAAGCTTGCGGCTGAGAAAGTCGCCCGCGAAGCCAAGGCACATGAACAACAGCTGCAAACCATCATCAATCAAATCAACGTCGATGAGGGAAATGCTGCTAAGTTGTCAGCAGCGATTAGTGATGCAGATCTCTCTGATGAAGGTGCGCAGGCAACCCGTGAGGACTTCGTCAAGCGGCAGGCATCGCTTAGCTTGAAGCGGGATGAACAGCGGGAGGCATCAAGGCAGCTCGCAGCCGATGTGGCCACATTACGGGCCGAGGTTGATGGACTGAAGCGGGAGAGACATCGCCTGGATGAACTTCTCGCACGTAACCAGACAGACACCGAATTCCGGGCGAAGCGTATCGCAGAGGCCCGACGGGTGCTTGCAGAAGATGACCGGGTTGCGGGAGAGCGCACGGATGCGCTGGTTGCAGCAAAGAAACGCTTGCAATCGGCGGTGGAAGTAGCGGAATCTGCAGACAAAAAGCGCGATGCCCTTCGCACATTGACGGATACGCAGCACAAGGTCATGCAAGATCTGCATTTGGCGATGCAAAAGGCTACCGGTGTCGAGCAAGCGGCGAAAATTAGGATTGCCCGCTTGGAGACGCAGATTGATACCGTCGTACAGCGGCTGCAAGTTGAGTATGAGTTGCATCCGGATGCTGCGGTTGTATTGACGGGTGGTGATGCACCTCCTAAGGACATCGCACAGGAAATCGCCCGCCTCCGCCGTGAGATAAAGGCACTTGGAACCGTAAATGTTGGTGCCATTGAGGAATATGCAAAGGTTAGTGAGCGTTTCACATTTTTGACAGAGCAACAAGATGATCTTGTCAACGCAAAGAAGACGCTCCTTGGGGCCATTTCCGAAATCGACCAGAGTACAGTTGGTGTCCTTGAACAAACCTACAAGCAAGTTGGAGAAGCATTCCGTCGTTACTTTGCCCGCTTGTTTGGCGGCGGGACGACCGACCTTGTCCTGACTGATCCGGACAACATTTTGGACTCTGGTGTGGAAATCCATGCGCAGCCTCCCGGGAAACGACGGCAAAACCTTGCGCTTCTCTCTGGTGGCGAGCGGGCACTCACTGCGACGGCACTTTTGTTTGCATTCCTTGAAGTGCGTCCGGCACCGTTTTGTGTTCTCGATGAAGTGGATGCTCCTCTGGATGGCCTGAATGTCGAGAAGTTTGCAGATCTGGTCAAAGACTTTGGTACAAAGAGCCAGTTTGTGTTGATCACGCATAATGCCACAACCATGGAGGCTGCTCCGCTTTGGTTTGGTGTGACAATGCAGGAGCCGGGAGTGAGTCGGGGGCTTTCGCTCAAAGTCCCTGAGCAGCAACAGGAGCTGATACGACCCTGAGTACAAACACTGCCGGAAGGCAACAAGCGTGAAGATTCTACTCATCGCACAGCGCTACCCACCTTTTGTCGGTGGGGTTGAAGTCCATGTGATGCAGATAAGCAGGGCGTTTTTAGCTAAAGGTCACCATGTTTCTGTCGCAGCGGCAAACTTTGCACCATACACAGGTAGCAAGCTTCTCGCTGTTCTCTTCGACTCACTGCTCACACCGCCACACGATGACTTTGATGACAACGGAATCCCTGTGACTGCCATCTGTCCGCGGACTTTGATTGACAGGCTGATGCTCCTTCCGTGTGCAATCCGGGCTATTCCTAGTCTCCGAAAAGACTTCGCCAGAATGCAGTCCGTGGCCTATCTCTTTTTCCGGGCGCTCTACTGGAAACGCGCTGCTGCACTGGTTTCTAAGTGCGATGTTGTTCATTCATTGGCAAACGGACTCCTCGGCTGGCT
>CAIWTR010000184.1 GCA_903915615.1 uncultured Armatimonadota bacterium | reverse complement strand
GCGGATGGATCTTCGGTGAACTTACCTTTTCCATCACCGCGGAAAAGGGTGGTCTTCTTACCAACAAGGAGGATGTCGAGGTTGTTGTCATTGTCAACATCGATGAAGGCCGCGCCATTGCCGATGGTCCCAAGAATGGTAAGTGGGCGCTTCTCGCGTGGTGTCCAGGCATAGCTGCCGATGCCAGACTGTTCCGTAACATTGACGAATTGGACATCGGATGTCACCGCTGGGCTGTTACTTGTCGTTGCTGGCGCTTTCGTGTTGCATCCAGCAAGTGAAACCGCAGTCAGTACGCAGATGGAGGCGGCAAGTGGAACTGTTATCTTCACGCTAAAAGCCTACCTTTTTTTGGTCGATTCGTTGACGATTTCCGTCGATGCTAGAGCATTGTTGAGCGCTTCCAAACCAAGCTTCGCCTTCTTGGGGTCTTTACGAAGCATGATGGCAGCATCTCGGTGGAGCTTGGCCTTGTTGTTCTCACCACCTGACTCAAGAAGCGCTGCCAGCTTGTCGTGGAGCTCAGGCTTCATCGGTTCCCGGCGGAGGAGGTCATCAAGGAAGTTACGCTTCTCCATATAGATGGTCAGCTGGCTAAAGCTCTCCTGCGCATTTTTGGCTTCCTTTAGTCGGCCAGCCAGTCGGTAGGCGGTCGCAAGGTCCTTTGTGGCGGCAACGTGGAATATGTCATCTGCGATAACGGCTTCTAGGTAGGGGATTGCCTCCTTACCATTGGAATGTTGGACCAAGAGACTACCGAGGCGTGCCATCGCAGCAATTGCACGCGGTTCTAGCTCAAGTGACCGGCGTAGCAGCCGTTCGGCTTCTGCTTCGCGCTGTGCGTTGCGCTTTGAATCGAGGAGAATCGTTGCAAGCTGGAAGTGTGCTTCCGGGTCATCGGGAATATCCACGAGACGTTCTCTTAGCAGGACTTCAGCTTCATCCCAGCGGAAGATTGCGCGAAGGGCGTTTGCGTACGAGATGGCAAAGTCGGTTCGCTTTGGGTCGAGCTTCTTGGCGCGAGCAAAAGCATCAACTGCGGCACCGAAGTTCAGGCGTTGGTTATAGTGTGCGCGTCCAAGCCCGACCCAAGCGGTTGCATTTTCGGGTTCCAGCGCTGTGGCATCGGTGTAGACTTTGAGCGCAATTGGAAAGAGCGATTTCTCCAATGCGACTTGTCCCATGCCGAGCAATGCAGGCATCAGCTTAGGATTTCTCTTGATCAGCTCTGTGTATTCAAGGCCAGACTTCGCAAACTCACCCTGAAGGCGGTGCGCTTCGGCCATGATCAGGCCGGCTCGAACATTGTTTTTGTCTTTGACAAGGATGTCTTCGGCAATCATCCCGGCTTCAACTTGCCGGCCATTCTTCATCAGCGCTTCAGCCCAAAGAATGCGCCGATTAGGGTCATTGGGGGTTGCTTTGAACCATGCCTGGCGTGTGGCATACCCGGATGTCTCAGGGGATGATTCTGCGCGTGAGGCAATCCATCCATTCAGGAAGGATCCTTGTGTACGGCTTGAGATTAGCTTTGCTGGACCATCGGGTGCAATAGCCCGTGCAAGTTCTTGTGGCGTGGATGCCGGTGTTAAGGGTTTACAGCGCTCAATCGCTTCCATCGCAGCGGCTTTTGATTCCGCTCGCGAGCGTGCAAGGGCGAGAACGCGGCCGGATTGTTCACGGTTTCCACTGACGGCAAGGGATGCGGACCATGTGATCCAGATGTCGGAGGAGGATTCGCCAGCTGCGACTGCCCGTTCTAGATATTTCGCGGCAGTTTCGAAGTCGCCAGCCTCGGCATGTCGTCCGGCTGTGAGTGCGAGTAAGGATCCGTTGTTTGGATCGTTGTGTAGCATTTCTTCCAGCTCAGGCAGATATGCTTCACGTAATGTGGCTTCAGAATATGCTTGACTTACGAAATAGAAACCGCCCCCGGCAAGAATAGTTCCAGCGAGGGCGGCTATCGTAAGTCGTTTAACCAGCAATGCCGGATTCGACTGTTTTTTCATGACTTAGCGGCTACCAAAACCACCATTCATTTTTTGCATTTGCTGCTGTACGGATGGAGGAGCATTTGGTGGAGGAGCGGTCATGCCAGCTGGCAGACCACCACCTTGTTGTCCACCACTCATAGCACCTGTAGGACGGAGGATTTGTCCACCCTGCGAGGATGCATCTGGAGCAGCTGTTGTCTGTGCTGGAGCTGGAGCTGGAGCAGCAGCTTCCGGCTTGTTACAGCCAGAAACTGCTACCATAGCGAAGCTACAGAGTGTAAGTGCAACTAACGTAGTCTTCATTTGCACTGGTATTCCTACGGGGTGTAGTTGGTTTGTGGCTTGACCAACTTGAACATACGCCAGTCATTCTGACGAACAGCTGCGAAGCCCATTGCCTTCACGTGACCATCAGCGAATGCGTAGTTGGACATTCCGCTGTGACCCTTCGCAGTCTTCCTGCTCATGTCGTTGAAGTCACCAGCACACTGTCCGGATGCATCCAGATCGGTGTTGTTCTTCGCTGGCTGGTTACGTCCAGCAAGCTTCCATGTGTCGCAGCCTGTGAACAAGGAGCCCCAAGGAGTTCCGATGTAGAAGGTTTCTGCTTCGCCGCCACCGTTTTGGCCCCATGCTTCCACGAGGGAGATGGTGTCAGCTGGTGCATCGAATGCAGCAAGGGACTTGCCCTGGCCCCATGCGGACATACCGGTGTTTGGGTCGTCCCATTGACCACGAGCGGTTGCTTCTGCAGTACAGATCTGACCAACGTATCCGTAAGAACGCTTGACGAGAGGACGACGACGGCCGTAGTTGCCATCGAAGAAGTCACCCAAGCCACGTGCTGGACGTGCCACAGAGTCGGATGGGCATCCGGAGATCTGGTCATTCTTCAAGTATGGCTGCAGCTGATGCTCGTAAGGAACAACACCTGTACCACCGCCGTTGATGCCAGCGCCGAAGTCAACGAATGCGGTTGGCATGACTTCGTCGAAGTCCTGCGCATACATCATCATGCCGAGGCCGAGCTGCTTCAGGTTTGACAAACAGGATGCTTGGCGTGCCTTTTCACGTGCCTGTGCGAAGACTGGGAACAGAATCGCAGCCAAGATAGCAATAATTGCAATAACGACGAGGAGTTCGATGAGCGTAAACGCTCTCTTTGTACCCTGCATGGATTACCTCTTCTAAGAGTGCGGATGCCACCCTGCGTTGGATGTGCATCGCATTCATTTAATTATGAACAATCGGAGTATAATCGCGCACTTGTGGAAAAAGCAACAGTGATTTTGAATTTTATCCAACCGGTTGGGTAGGTTGGGGAGGCTGTGTGTTTTTCAATGAAATGACGAACATCCTGTCGCCCTGTAGACATTCCTAGGCTGAAACGGGTTCGATAAATAGGTCAGCCCACGTATTGGTTTGCCGAAGCGACTAAAGTAAACTGAAAAATCTGGTATCTCAACATCATCTTGGCAATGGAGTCATCGCGTTGAATCGTACATTGTTCGGTATTTTGGGGATTTTCGCTGTGGCATCGACCGTGGTTGCCGGGCAGGTTGCGCCGCAGGCGAAGCTTCCATCGGCAAAGGCCGGCAGCCCTGAGGAATTGGATTTCGAGAAACGAATCCGCCCCCTCCTACATAAGCACTGCGTGCCTTGCCATAACTCAACAACAACCCTTGGTGGGCTGCGCCTCGACACCGCCGCTGGTGCCATCAAGGCAGTTTTACCCGGCGATGCAGTCGCAAGTCCGCTGGTGCAGGCGATCCGCTATGAAGGTAAGCATAAGATGCCGCCATCCGGCAAGCTTCCTGCTTCAGAAATCGCAGCCCTTACCGGCTGGGTTGCATCCGGTGCCCACTGGCCTGATTCGCTTGCTGCCATCAATTCGACATCAACGCACTGGGCATTCGTCCCTGCGAAGCGCTTCGCAGCTCCAAAGGTTGCTGGGGTTTCCACGAACATCGATGCCTTTCTACGGGCGCCGGTCATCGCAAGCGGACTGAAGCCCGCCCCGCGTACCGACAAGCGTACATTGATTCGGCGAGCCTACTTTGATATCACCGGTCTTCCCCCCGCACCGAAGGATGTAGAAGCATTTGTGGCGGACAAGTCTCCAGAAGCTTTCAGCAAAGTGGTGGATTCACTGCTTGCCAGCCCTGCATTTGGTGAACGCTGGGGCCGGCACTGGCTGGATGTCGCTCGCTACGCAGATTCGAATGGCCTCGATGAAAACCTTGCTCACGGGAATGCGTTCCGCTACCGTGACTGGGTCGTAAAGGCGCTAAATCAAGATCTTCCCTATGATCGCTTTGTCCAGTATCAGATTGCGGGTGACCTGCTAGCGCCAGGAAACGAAGCCGAGCGGGCTGACATGCTTACCGCAACGGGTTACCTCTCGCTCGGTCCCAAAGTCCTTGCAGAGCAGGATAAGCCAAAGCTGGTTATGGACATCGTCGATGAGCAAATCGAAGTTGTCTCCAAATCGGTCATGGGCGTAACCATCGCATGTGCGCGCTGCCATGACCACAAGTTCGATCCTATTTCGACAAAGGAATACTACGCACTTGCCGGCATTTTCAAGTCGACAAAGACAATGGAAAACCTCGGTTTTGTCAGCGCGTGGAATGAACGTGCTGTAGAGACTGGGGATGCCAAGGTATCAGCAGCCAAGTACGAATCCGATATCCTTGCCCCTCTGCGCGCCAAGTCAGACAAAGCCAGGGCAGCTGTAACGCAGGCACTCACGGCAAGCGGCGGCGCTGCCATTGCTGCGACATCGTTCAGTAAGGGAAACGTAGCCAAGGATGCGTATGGCCCCGGGTCCATTAACT
The DNA here is from genome assembly GCA_903915615.1 of uncultured Armatimonadota bacterium. GTDB lineage: Bacteria > Armatimonadota > Armatimonadia > Armatimonadales > Armatimonadaceae > CAIRTT01. The sequence continues at coordinate 1,925 of CAIWTR010000184.1, read as the reverse complement.
CAGAAGGCACCCCGGCTAACATCGAATATAAGCTCACTGTCCCGACCGCAGGTGACTACAAGCTCGCATCTGAGTACGCAAGCAATGAAAACCGCAGCGTTGATATCTTTATCAATGGTGCGAAGCAGCTCTCGGGTGTCGCTGGGCGTGATACGGGTGGGTTCAGGGATGACCGTAAGGCATGGGATGTCCTCGGTACCGTCAAGCTGAAGGCTGGCGAAAACGTCCTTCGTATTACACGTGGTGGAGCGATTCCACACTTCTTCCGTTACTTGGTGCTGCCTGTGGGCACATCCGATGTCGCAGCGCTTCAGAACATTGCTGAAAAGGCTGACAAGGACCTCGCTGATGCGGTTGCAAAGAAGCCAGTGCCAGTCTTTGTGATGGCGGTTGAAGATGCGAAACCAGAAGATGTGAAGATCCACGTTCGTGGTGATACGCAATCCCTCGGGGAAGTCGCACCGCGCGGGTTCCCTGCGGCGCTATGCGGTGGGAACTTTACACCCGTACCAGACCCCGAGAAGAGTGGCCGGTTGTCGCTCGCGATGTGGATGACAAAGTCTTCGCATCCGTTGACTAGCCGCGTCATGGTGGACCGTGTCTTCCGCCACTTGTTTGGCCTTGGGCTTGTAAGCACCCCCGATAACTGGGGAATCCGTGGTGAAAAGCCATCCAATCCAAAGCTTCTTGATACGCTGGCGGTTACATTTGCCGTTGATGATAAGTGGTCGGTAAAGCGCTTCATCAAACGCCTGATGCTGACAGACACCTATGCGCAGAGCAGCGTCGCGTACAGCGTCAAACCTAAGGCGATGGAAGTTGTCGGCGGGAAGAAGCGTCTTGTCGCAGACCCAATGATTGTCGATCCGGCGAACCAGCTACTGTGGCGGGCTAACCGTCGCCGCCTGGATGCTGAGCCATTGCGGGATGCGATGCTGGCTGTTTCTGGACAGCTCGATAAAACGCTTGGGGGAACATTCCTCGGTACCAATAACCGGGACTATGTCACCAATGACCAATCCGGCAATGGTGCGCGTTATGATGCCCCTCGACGGAGTATTTACCTCCCCGTCATCCGCAACGCTGTCTACGACTACCTGCAGGCTTTCGACTTTGGTGATCCATCGATGGTCAATGCCGCAAGAACTCCAACTACGGTTGCACCGCAGGCGCTCTATGTGATGAACAGCCCAATGGTGATTGATTTCAGCAGGAAGTTCGCCCAACGGATGCTCGCGCTTCCAGGCATTTCCGAAGATGAGCGTATGAATGCCGCAACGTATCAGGCCATCGGGCGTCCACAAAACGATGCCGAAAAGGCTGTGGCACAACGCTTCTTCATTGCATACGAGCTGACACTCGAAGATGCTGTACCGGATCCGGCTGAGCGGCGTCGGCGTATTTGGGATGTGTATTGTCAGGCATTGCTTGCATCAAATAGCTTTGCCTACGTGGAATAGGAGTCTCACATGTCAACATCATGTAATCGTTTTGAAACAGTGACATCGCGCCGTGAGCTTCTCCATAAGTCCGCTAGCGGCTTTGGCCTACTGGCTCTCCAAGGGCTGCTGCACGCGAATGCCGTCGCTGCGCCGCCAAAGAACATCAATCCACTCGCGCCAAAAGCACCGCACTTCAAACCAAAGGCAAAGCGGGTTATCTTTGTCTTTATGCATGGAGGGCCAAGTCAGGTCGACACCTTCGACCATAAGCCGCTCTTGACGCGTGATCATGGAAAGCCATACTCCGGGCCACGTCCTCGTGTCGTCTTTGCGCAAACTGGGAATCTCCTCAAGAGCCCATGGGAGTTCAAACGCTACGGTAAGTCGGGCATTGAAGTGTCCGATCTCTTCCCAAATGTTGGCAAAATGGCCGATGACCTTTGTGTCATCAAGAGTATTCACGGGTCGAACGCCGCCCACGGC
>CAIWTR010000183.1 GCA_903915615.1 uncultured Armatimonadota bacterium | reverse complement strand
TAGTGCAGGATTTATCCCGTGGGGCTCTATCGAATCCATCACGGTTGGCCACGTGGTAACGATAACCATAAAGAATGTCAAGACCAGCTTGCGTCATCTCCCACCGGTTAGGCGCTGGTTTCAGTCCACAAATGTGGCATGTTTCGGAGGAGTGATGTTCTCAGCGACATTACTCAATGCCACTATTTCCGAGCTCGAAACAGCCTTTGCAGATGGCTATGAACGCTATTCAGCAGGGGCATCCGGGGACTGATCCCCCATCGATTCTCCCCGCAGTTTCGCCAAACGGTCCGCAAGCTTTGCCTCAACCCCGTGCCTTGTCGGCTCATAAAAGCGCTGGTCAACTACAGAATCTGGAAGGTACTGCTGCGCCGCATACCCACCGGGAACATCGTGGGGATAGATATACCCAGTCCCGTGCCCAAGAGCCTTCGCCCCTTTGTAGTGGGCATCCCGAATATGCTTTGGCACACCGCTAAAGTCCAGCTGCTTTACCGCGGATGTCGCAGCACCAATCGCTTTGGTCGCCGCATTGCTCTTCGGGGCGAGTGCCAGCCAAAGCGTCACATGGCTCAGCGTCAGTGCGCATTCTGGCATTCCGATGGTCTGAGTGGCCTGAAAAGCCGCCATCGCGAGCGGAAGCGATGAAACATCCGCGCAGCCAATGTCCTCACTCGCAAGAATCACCAGCCGGCGGGCGATAAAGCGTGGGTCTTCCCCAGCCTCAAGCATCCGTGCAAGGTAATAGACAGCCGCATCCGGGTCGCTGCCACGAATACTTTTGATGAATGCGCTGATCGTGTCGTAGTGGGCATCCCCAGTTTTGTCATAACCAATCGCACGCTGCCCCAGCGCCGCTTCGACATCGGAGAGGGTGATCTCTGTGGCAGGCGCCTCGACGTAATCTGCCGCCGTCTCGAGTCCACCGAGGGCCGTACGGGCATCTCCATTACACGCTGCAGATAAATAAGTAAGGGCATCCGCGGAGATCGAGAGCCCCCGCTCCCCGAGGCCTCGCTCAGAATCGGAGAGTGCGCGAGTGATGACATCGGCGATGTCATCGGAGGTGATGGCCGTAAACGCGAAGACACGTGCCCGAGACAGCAGTGGTGCATTGACGGCAAAGTACGGATTTTCCGTCGTTGCGCCAATCAGGACGATGGTGCCATCCTCGACGTGGGGAAGAAACGCATCCTGCTGCGCGCGGTTGAAGCGGTGGATTTCATCGACAAAGAGCAGTGTGCGCTTGTTTCGGATACGCCGGAGTTCCTTTGCCGCATCGATCAGCTTGCGGACATCCGCGACGCCTCCCGTTACGGCGGAGAAGTTTGCAAATGCCGCTTTGGTGGTCCTTGCAATAACGGATGCCAGTGTTGACTTTCCGCATCCGGGAGGGCCATAGAAAATCGCGGAGCGCAGCTGGTCCCGCTCGATGGCTAGGCGGAGAGGACGACCGGAGCCAAGGAGGTGGCTTTGTCCAACGATTTCATCGAGGGCAACCGGACGCATCCGGGCTGCGAGTGGCGCATCCGCAAGCTGAGCAGCAGCAACCTTTACGGCTACGTGATCGGAATCAGCATCATCGAATAAGTCCACATCCTGATTCTACGTACGATTGTTATTGGAATCCATTAGATGCCCCATCCTTAGGTTTGCGTGATCTCGACTGAATGCGAAACATTCCCCCTGTCGATTCGATTTACATCCGAAAACCTTCGATAGACGCTGCGACACAGGTACAGAATCTCTCCCCGCTACTGAACCAAGACCCAACAACCTGCGAATCTCCTGAACTTAGCCTCACCATTAATAACCATCAAGCATCCCTCCAGTGGAACATTCCCCTGTCGATTTACATCGCAATTACCTATGATGCAGACTAGGACGCTTTTGTCCGAGTGTTTGGAGTCGAGATCAATGATGATTCAAAAAGCTTTGCATAGCGCACATTGGAGTGCCCTTGCAGCCATTTGCCTGCTTGCGATTCCTGCCGTCTCGCTGGCTGGAAACACTACGCCCAAACCGAAAATGCCCACCGCCCCACGTGGCGCGGCAAAGGTTCGTCCACAATTTCTGCGCGATGTTGCCCCTATTCTTGACCGCAAAGGCTGCTCGACGGCGGGATGCCACGGAAAATTTGGTGGACGTGGCGGCTTTCAGCTCAGCCTGCTCACACTCGCACCAACAGATGACTATGATCCAATCGTTCGCGGTGCCCGCGGCCGCCGAGTAAACCTCCTCGAACCCGACAAGTCACTCGTGCTCCAAAAAGCACTTGGAAATCTCAGCCATGCTGGCGGGCAACGCTTCGCGGATGGCAGCTTTGAACACCAGACCATCCGAAACTGGATTTCAAACGGTGCGCCGTTCAACCCCGAAACGGATGCCAAACTTACTGCGCTCACGGTTACTCCCCCACAGGTGATGTTGCCAAAGGTCGGGGCCAATTTCAATATCAAGGTCATCGCAACCTTCTCGGATGGCACCCGCGAAGATGTTACACAAGATGCCAGCTATGAGAGTTCGGATACGGCTATCGCAACGGTTGAGGCCGGCGGACGCGTAACCGGGCGTCGCTGGGGTGGAACTGGGTTGGTGGTTCGCTACCTCGGTGAAGTGCGGCCTGTCTTTATGACAATCCCACGTGCCGATGCAACCCCTTACCCGCAGCTGCCTGCTGGAAATGTTGTTGACAAGCTCGTCCTAGCCAATCTTAAGAAGCTGAATGTCACGCCGAGCCGGCTGACATCAGACACCGAGTTTCTCCGCCGGGTCTCGCTGGATCTCCGTGGCAAACAGCCAACATCGAACGAGATAACCACCTTTACCGCGGATAAAGCAGCTGATAAGCGTAGCCAAATCATTGATGCCTATCTTGCATCCGATGACTACACCGATATCCGCACACTTAGAATGGGTGACTTGTTGCGCATCCACCCGGAGCGGATGGGTGGAAACTTCACCGGACAGCGGAGTGCGGCACTGTTTTCGGAGTGGATCCGGGATGCCATCGCTGAGAACCGGCCCTACAACGAAATCGTCCAGCAAATCATCATCGCCCGTGGATCCACGCTCCAGGTTGGACCGGCTAACTTCTACAAAATCGACCGCGCCCCGGAAGACCGGATGGAAACCGTTGCGCAAGCCTTCCTCGGACAGCGGATGGCCTGTGCGCGTTGTCATAAACATCCCTTTGATAAGTGGTCCACGGATGACTACTGGAACTTTGCAGCCTTTATGGGCAAGGTTGGTACACGTGGTGGAACCGTCGAGGGCGAGGAGTTTCTGGTCTACGAACCCGGCGGAAATGTCATCAACCAGTCGGTCACAGGTAAGCGTGGCCGCGTGGCGCTGCCAACCCTCCTCGGAGAAAAGCAACCGCTAGCCATCGCCAACATTCAGGCAAAGCCGGGGATGGAACCGGATGTCCTGGATGCCTTCGCCAAGTGGTGCACTGCGCCTGACAACACATTCTTTGCGCGTGCAACGGTAAACCGTCTCTGGAGCCATTACCTTGGCCGCGGAATCGTTCATCCCGTGGATGACATGCGTGTGACGACACCCGTCGCAGTTCCTGGACTCTTGGAAGCCCTGTCCAAAGAGCTAATTGAGAGCAACTTTGACATCCGGCATGTCACGAAGCTGATTCTGAACAGCCGGACATACCAGACCGCCGCGGAACCTAACGCGACCAACACTCTGGATGACAAATTCTTCAGTCGCTTCTACCCACGACCAATGCTGGGGCAAGTCTTTCTCGATGTCCTGAACGAGGCAACGGGGTCACAGGAGCGTTTTGGCGATTATCCGGTTGAGACCAAGGCCAAGCAGCTTTCGTTGCCGGTGGGTTCATATTTCATGGACACATTTGGTCGCAGCCACCGAGAATTTCTGGCGGAGCTCGAACCAAAGCTTGAACCGACGCTTGTGCAGACACTGCACATTTTGAACTCGGCGTATGTAAACAATAAGCTG
>CAIWTR010000182.1 GCA_903915615.1 uncultured Armatimonadota bacterium | reverse complement strand
GGCTATCGATGACTTTGCATTCCTCGAGTCGAGCGGCCTCTTGGAAAAGCTGGTCTCAAGTGGAGCGCTTGTCGCACACACCAATGTTGACATCACATCCCTCTCGCTTGATGAGTGGCCCCTACAGCCTGAACAGGTCATTGCCCCCACAGAGCTTCCTTGGATTTCGTATTCCCACGAATGGACGCACGGCCAGCTACAGGCTGCCGCGCTGCACACTCTGGATGTCATTATCACGGCGATAGAGCACGGGATGTGGCTGCAGGATGCGGCATCCAGCAATATCCAGTTTGTGGGTAGCAAGCTGGTGCTCATCGACACGCTGTCACTGGTTCGCTACACCGATGGCTCGCTTTGGGCAGGCTACGGACAGTTCTGCCGTCACTTTCTTGCACCACTTGCCCTGATGCATGCGTTCGACTCCCGGATGGCCGGAATGCTCTTACAATTCCCGGATGGAATTCCGCTGGATATGGCATCCGCGCTACTGCCAAAGACATCGTGGCTGAACCCAGGAATCGTTGCCCACATCCACATGCATGCCAAAGCGACGCGTTCAGCAGGCGATCGACCAACGGGAACGGCTACGGCGGGGTCCCTCAGTAAGAATCAGCTGCTCGGTTTGCTGGACAGCCTCCGCGGGTTGGTGGTTGCGAATGGTCCAAAAATCGATGCCAGTCGGTCTCAGTGGGGCGGCTACGATGCGGAGGATGGCTACACCGACAAAGCCCGTGCAAGCAAGGAACAGATTATCTCGGGATGGTTGAAGACGCTGTCTGGCCGTGTAACCGTGGATTATGGTGCCAATGCCGGGCGTTACAGCAGGCTTGCTTCGCCATTTTCAGATGTGGTGCTTGCGGTTGAGCCGGACACGATGGCGGCCGAACAGCTCTATGCACGTACGGTAGAACATCAACAGGATGCGGCGGGAATCCAAACGGTTCGGATGGATGTCCTGGCTCCAAGTCCTGGGATCGGGCTGCATGGCACGGAGCGTCCTGGATGGTTTGAGCGGCTTGACGCAGACACGGTGATGGCACTTGCCCTCATCCACCACCTCTGCCTCGCCGCAGGCATCCCGCTTCAAGAAGTCGTACGGACGCTCAGCCGTGGGACGCGACACCTCATACTGGAATGGGTGCCATCGGATGACCCGCAGGCCAAGCGCCTCGGCAAAGCGCGATCACGCACCTTTACGGATTACACACAATCGGCGCTGGAGCAGTATTTGCTTGAGCTTGGGACGATACGCGGTAAACGTGATGTAGATGACTCTATGCGGACGCTGTACCTCGTGGAGCTGGGTCCGCATACAGAGCACTAGGCGGTAAACCTATGGGTTGTGTGTTGTGATAATCCGTCCGGTTTCATCCCGCCACTTTGCATAGATCACAGGCTGAACGCCCGGCTGCGGGATTCCCGTCAGGACACTGCGAACTCCACCACCATCGACATCGATCGCCGACTGGCCAACATTGGTGAGGCCGGTTGCGGACCACTCAACACCGGGAGCACTTGTCCGGTCTTTACCATCCGGGTTTGTGACAACGGCAATCGCTTGAACACCCTGCGTGCCATCCGG
>CAIWTR010000181.1 GCA_903915615.1 uncultured Armatimonadota bacterium | reverse complement strand
TCGCTATCCGATGCCTCGTGCACAAACTTCGTGAATGCCATGAAGTGCTGCTTGTCTGCATCCGTGGGCTTGCCTTTGGAATCATAGGTTTTCTCGTAGGGCGCCCAGTCATCCCCGTATGGAAATGTGTGTGCGCCTTCAGGCTTTAAGACAAGGGTTGGTGCTGTCCCGTAGGCCGTTTTCAGAAAGTCGGTATCGAGCTGCTCCGATGATGTGTAGAGACCAAGAACTTTGTTTTCTGCTGTACCCGGGATGTTGAGCGTGACCTTGGCAAAGGCCGTGCGGCTGCACACAACGCCAAGTTTACGGAAGACGGTGTAGGCAATCGCCTCCCGGATCCCGGATGGGTCCATCGCGTTATTGCTAAGGTTGATAGTCGTTTCACCATTTACGGTTTGCGTTTTGATGAACTTATTGACATCGATTTTGAACGGGCGCTTCAGGCTTCCCTGACTCGAGCGGTAGCTTGCATTACCTTTGAACCGTATGGCGACATCGAGTTCACGGCCATCGATGGTGACCTTGGCCCTCTCCTCAGGATACTCACTGTCCATCCCACCGGAGCGCTCCGGCTGCATCGCATCCCATTGGGTTTTCGTCAGCTCGATGCGAATCTCGTGCATCGCCTCACGTACGTGAAACGGCTGTGGTGCAGCGGCCTGTTGGAAAACGATGGCTGCGGCGTAGACGAATGGGGTGATTGTGTGCGTGAGCATGCATCATTGTGGCCAAGCAAAGTGAAGCGAATGTGAAGGGGGGGTGTTGTTCTGAACCTTATGCTGTCACAGCGTGATACGCGGCGATTGAAATTTCATGTCGGCGAGCTTGGGCACAGGCGATGTCGAAGTTCGACTGCATCCGCATCATCGTTTCGAGTGGGAGTCCGAAGACTTTTTCAATCCTGATGGCCATGTCGGGAGACAATGACGCCCGCTCGTTGAGCAGGGCCGATAATGCTTGTCGCGATACACCCAGGTGCTCTGCTGCGGTAGAAACGTTTAGGTCGTTTGCTGCGATGACTTCTTCGCGCAAAAACTCCCCGGGATGCACCGGCCGAATCATTTCAATGTCTACGCTCATAGTCATTCCTTTGTCAGTGGTAGTCTTCGAAATCCAGCTCTTCAACGGCTCCATCGGCTATCGAAAAGGTCAATCGCCAGTTCTTCGTTACGTGCAAACTCCAGGTGCCTTGTCGAGAGCCCACTAATGTGTGTGCCTTCCAAGTTGGTATTGCATACAGCTCACTTGGTATTTCCGCAGCAACTAGGAATGAGATCATGCGTCGCAGTTTTGGAGCGACTTCAGATGGCAACCCGCTAGGGTCATCCAGGGTAATCAGTCGCTTTAGACCTTTGTGTCGGATGGAAAGCAGGACCAGAAATACAAATATCGCCGCCTGATTAGAATGTCAAGTGACACGTTACGGTTTACATTATCGGGTGATGCGCGATTTGGAAACAAATGCATTAATGTCGCCATGACCTACCGGCTCTTCCTCGCTGTAATCGCCCTTGCCGTGACCATTACTCCCGCACGCGCACAGACGAATGTCCAAGCTCTTGGTTTGATTCCGCGACCGCAGAGCATTTCGACAACATCGGAGAAAGTCGATGTCAGCGGCAAGCCAGACATTACTGGAGGTCCCTTTCCTGCGGCGGCGGCGCACCTTGCGAAACAGCTGCGCGGGGTTATTCCCGCGAAGATAGTTGGAAATGTACCTCCACTGGGTATTCGCTACGAGAGTGCTCCTGGGCTTGCTCCGGATGCGTATCGCATCGATATCAACGCAAATGGAATCACACTCCGCGCATCCATGGAGGCTGGCGCCTTCTACGCAACGCAGACACTGCTGCAGCTGCTTACGGAACCCGGCACAGGCAAAGCAACGCTTCAGCGCCGCGGTGTTCTGCAGGGGATGTCGATAACCGATAGCCCACGTTTCCCGTGGCGTGGCTTTATGCTTGATTCCAGCCGTCACTTTCAGCCCAAGGAAGACATTTTTAAGTGGCTGGACTATATGGCGATGCACAAGCTTAATGTCTTTCACTGGCATATTGTCGATAGCCATGGCTGGCGGCTTGAGATCAAGAAGTACCCTCGGCTAACAAGCCAGGCGGCGTGGCGGGAACAACCTCCGATTGGGCGTTACGGCGGGTTTTACACCCAAGCGGATGTCCGTGAAGTTGTCGCCTACGCAAAGGCCCGGCATATTACGGTGGTCCCTGAAATCGAGATGCCCGGGCATTCCCAAGCTGCGGTCGCCGCGTACCCTGAGCTTCTCGCATGTGACCCAAATCAAGTGGGTGAAACCGCATTCTTTTACAACTTTCCGCATACCCGCCAGGAGTTTCCAAGCCTCAAGGGCGCGGATGTGATGTGTCCCAGCAAGGAGACGACGTACACGTTCATATCCGATGTCCTTGATGAGACGATGAAGCTCTTTCCCGGCACATTTATTCATGTCGGCGGGGATGAAGTGGATGCATCCGCGTGGGCGAAGTGTAAAGACTGTGCACATCCTGAGCGAAGGGGTATGAAGGACTACCACGCGCTTCAGTCCGTGTTCATGCAGCGCATCGAGAAGCAGCTGATTGCAAACGGACGACGTCTGATCGGCTGGGATGAGATTATCGAAGGTGGCTTATCCCCAACGGCGGCGGTGACCAGCTGGCGTGGAATTCAGGGAGGCGTTGCGGCGGCGAAGAGTGGGCACTTTGCGGTGATGTCACCCGAGAAGCCACTGTATTTAGACCATGGTCAGAGCTATTCGAGCAGCGAGCCTCCGCACTGGCCTGGCCGCGAGACGCTGGAAGAAATCTACAACTACGAGCCTATTCCAGCTACGCTGACCGCTGCTGAGAGCCGCTATATTCTTGGGCTTCAGGGAAACCTGTGGAGCATCTTTACAACCAACCAGCAACTCCTCGAAATCCAGGGCTTTCCCCGCCTCTGCAGCGTGGCGGAAGTCGGTTGGTCAAGCCGGGAAAAGCCAGCATTAACCGATTTTGTGGCACGCTTGAATGTCCACAAAGCACGCCTGCGTGCGGCCGGCATCAACTTCTGGGATGAGCCACTGTCCCAGCAGACTCGTAAAACGGGCGGTGTTGAGGTTGTCGGTAAATGGACGCCAGACAGCGGCTATGCAAGTGGGAAGCAGCTACGCTACAAGATTGAATCACAAGCGGGTGGGAGCTTACTCGATGTCCGCTTCCAGTACACCGGCGGCGCGGATGCCCTTTCCATCCGAAAGGTTGCGCTGGAAGTTGATGGGAAAGTGGTGAGCGTGGATGTTCATGATGGCATGACTGGCTCCGCTGACAGTGCGAACAAATACCGGGTAGGGGTACCGAAGGGTGTCAAGCCAACAGCTGCGGTCTGGCTGGTCGCCGATGTTTATGTTGTTCCATGGGCACGCGGTGGCAAGGGAGATTCTCAGGGGACGGTGACCGTGGAATCCGGTGTCGCGATGAATGTTGTGACGTATCAGCCAGAAGTGCAACCGAAACGGCAAGTGACAACCACACCGGTGGAGCATAACCGTGACAAGGCCATTTATGACTGGCCGACGCGACATGCACAGGTCGTGCGTGTGAAGCAGCAGGTCAAACCGGATGTCATTGTAATCGGCGACTCAATCATGCACTACTGGGCGGGGGTGCCGCTTGCGCCGATTATCCGCGGTGAGGACAGCTGGACAAAGGCATTTGGGCAGCAGACTCTCAATGCCGGGTTTGGCTGGGATCGTACGGAGAATGTGCTTTGGAGGCTACAGCACGGCGAGCTAAAGGGTACGACTCCCCGTGTTGTGGTGGTGGCCATCGGGACCAACAATCTCGGGCTCAACACTTTGGATGAGGTCGTGGATGGCATCGATGCAATCTGCCAGGAAGTCCACCGCCACCTGCCCAAGACGAAGATTTTGGTGCTTGGAATCCTGCCACGCGCGGATGCGAGTCGGCTTAAGGTGTCACCTGATCAGGTCAACTACCGTCTACAAACGCGGCTGCATCCGAGGGATTACATCGATGTCTTTGATGCTGGTAATGCGTTCCTCACGCGTGCGGGAGAGCTGCGGAAAGAGCTGTTTTCGGATGGTCTGCATCCGAACAAGGCTGGGTATGCAATCCTCGCCGATGCGATTGCGCCTCATGTAGCACGCTTGTTGGGTGGGAAGAAATAAAAACCTCTCCCCGGTGCGTATGCACCAGGGAGAGGTAGTCTTACCCGTTTGAGGGAATGGAGACTAGTTTGCAGGTGGAACGATGTTCCACTTGAGCTTGCCCTTGGTTGCAAAGCCAGCTGCGATGTAGCCTTCGAGCGATGGAGCTGGGCCAGCAGGCGCATTGTTCAAGTTGAGGACATCAGCATTGATTGCTGCAAAGCCAACGAACTTTGTCACTGGCTTGTCAATGCCGATCTGAAGCTGGGACAAGTCGATGGTTGGGAAGTCCAGAACGACCGCGATGAACGTGCCGTTTGCATTTTCGTCGTCGCAATCGTCATCATCGTCACCACCAAGGGTACCGAGGAAGGCTGCGCCGCGGATGGTGCCATTGCTGGTGTTGCCGAATGCACCTTCGAATGCTGGGACGATGTTTGCACCGAGGGCGGTGTTGACCTGGCTGGAAATGCTTCCTGTTTGGACATTCAGGGTTTGGTCACTCTCGATAATGCCGTACAGAATCTTGCCTTCAAATTCCAGGTCAAGGTTCTCATCTTCGATCTCAAACTTACCGGAAGCATTTGGTTCGCCGCCAGAATTCTCAAGGCTTGTCACAACCTTTGCATTGACTTCGACTTCCAGCTCAGTTGGTGCGATGTTATCTACAACTTCACCAAGGTCAATACTGGTAAATGTGGTGCTGACTGCGTATGGGACTTTGAGCTCACCCTTGACAGAACCGGTTGAACATCCGCTCAGTGCGGTGACGGCAGCGATACCTGCTGCGCCAAGAAACAACGACTTAATTTGCAAAATCTTTCTCCTACCTACCAATGCTTGATATCTTAGCCATTAACTACTAAGAAATAGTACGCGGTAAAAATACCAGTCCCCTTAGTATCAGACTTGACTGACATTTACTTTAACTATGGTTAAAAGTTAGCGATAATTTTGCAAAACCCAGTATTTATACTAGGTTAAATAGGTGCCAACGAATGCCATCCACACCAAGCATCTTTTATTGACACGTCCAAGGGCTGTTTAATAACATCACTCATGTCATCCACCATCACCGTTATCCTCGTCCACCCAAGCATCCCGCAAAACACCGGCAACATCATCCGGATGTGCGCAAACACCGGGACGGATCTCGGACTCGTGGAGCCATGCGCATTTGGTTGGGAAGATGCCCGCCTCCGGCGGGCGCACCTTGACTACGAGGAATACGCGGATGTAAAGCGGTTTCCAAGCTGGCAAGCCTGCGTTGACCACTACCCGGGGCGTCGCTTCTTTGCGGTCGAAACGGGTGGACCAAACACAGTTTATGAGACAGCCTTCCAGCCGGGGGACATCCTTGTCCTCGGGTCAGAAGTTACGGGGTTACCTGAAGATGTCCTGGCGTCCATCCCGGTTGAGAACTACATTTCGCTCCCGATGGTCCCTGGGAACCGCTCGATGAACCTCGGAAATGCAACGGCTGTGGCCGTCTTCGAAGCGTGGCGGCAGCTGGGCTTTCCCGGTGGATCCAGCCGCGGACAGAGCATGCCATTTGCGTTTACTAACGGGATGCCACTACCAAATGTCGATAGCAACGGAAATCCCATCGGCGAAGGCTAGTTCTGCGGGAGCTTGCTCCGGTCGACAATCTTTGGCGCATCCGCAGGACCGGCAACCTTTTCGTATTTGCCATCCCCGATATTCTTGTA
>CAIWTR010000180.1 GCA_903915615.1 uncultured Armatimonadota bacterium | reverse complement strand
GTAGCGGCTATTCGCACAGCGATAACACTCTCACCTACCAACACCGAGCTGCAAGGTGTGCTTGGCTCTGCCCTGATGGAACAGGTGATGCAATTTCCCGACAGGGGTTCCTATAAGCGTGAGCTGGCAGAAGCACGACTGCTCCTCGAAAAACACCTTCCTACGGCATCGCAGCGTGGAGAAGTCCTCTACCGCCTCGGACGCATCACGAATATCCAGCGGGATAACAAAGCCGCCGTTGATTACCTGACCCGCGCCCAGGAAGAACTGCCAGACAAATCTGCCATCGCCTTTTCCCTCGCCACCGCCTATATCGGACAGGGTCGCCGTGATGAAGGACGCCGCGTGGTTGATTCAGCTCTTGTCCAGTTCCCGGATGAAGCAGCGCTGCATGACCTGTTGGGCCAGCTCCATCAACGTTCTGGCAGGCCGGATGGAATGAAAGATGCTCGAATTTCCTTCTCACGGGCAATCGCACTAAAGCCAAATGTTGGGTCCTACCAGGAACGCTATGGCGTGGCATGCCTCCGTGCGAATGACCTTACATCGGCCACAGCTGCATTTGTTACGGCAAGCAAATTGTCACCTCACAAGGCATTTCCCTATCAACAGCTTGCGGTGGTGTTCAACCGTCAGGGGCGAACGCAGGACGCAAGGGATGCATCGAAAATCGCACAGGACATCGCTCACGATGAGAACCTGCTGAAACAGGCACAAAACCTCAGCATGGTTCAGCCAAAAAACATCGGGCTGCTCCTCGTCCTCGGTGACCGCTACCGTGATCTTGGCCTTAAGGCGCCTGCACGATTGCAATATGAACGTATCCTTGAACTAAAGCCGGGACACCCGGATGCCACCAAAGGACTTGAGGCCCTCGGACCTATCGATGAACCACAGACTCCGTAGCACTTCGCTCATCCTCGGGGCAATTCTTCTTGCCACCTCTGGATGCCACAAAACGCAGCCTATACAGATTGAGGATGCAATAGCATCCGCAGCGCGCTCCGTGTCCGATGTGCGTTTTGAAGATGCCACACAGGCCGCGGGCCTCGACTTTGTCCAGCACTTTGGTGGCTGCGGTGAGCACTACTTCATCGAACAAGTCGCGAGCGGTGCTACGGTCATCGATGCCAACAACGATGGCAATATGGACATCTACTTCCCGGCTCCCACCGCGCTTGGTCCATGCAAAATCCCCGCGGATGCCAAACAACGGCTCTACCTAAACGATGGCAAAGCCCACTTCACGCTTGCTGAAAATGCATTTGGAGCATCGAAGACCGATTACGGACTCGCTGCATCCACCGGGGATTACAACAACGATGGCTTTGCGGACATTTATGTAGCCGTCTATGGGAAGAACACCCTCTACAAAAACAATGGGAATGGAACCTTCACCGATGTAACAAAAGCTGCGGGCGTGGCTGCCGGCGGGATGTGCACCGGGTCGGTTTGGTTTGATGCTGACCAGGATGGCGACCTTGACATCTATGTCCTGCGTTACTGCAACTGGTCCGTCAAGAATGACATCAAGTGTCCCGGAGGTGCCTGCGGCCCGACAACCTACGGCGCGGCTAGAAACACTTTTTATCGTAATAACGGAAACGGTACGTTCACTGACTTTACAAAACAAACCAAGCTGGCCACCGAGATGCGGCGAAGCCTGGGTGTGGCTGCATTTGATTCCGATGGCGATGCCAAAACAGACCTCTTCGTCGCAAATGATCTCGGGCCAAACTCGTTGTTTAAGACCCTTGGTGGACTGAAGTTCGAAGAGCTTGGGATGATGCAGGGCATCGCCTACGGCATCACAGGCGCGACACAGGCCAATATGGGTGTTGCCGTCGGCGACTATGATGAAGATGGCGACATGGATGTCACTATCACGACGTTCCAGAACGAACCGAATACGCTTTACCGCAACGATGGTGGCTTTTTCACGGATGTCTCCGGCGAAACGGGGATGGCTGCGGCAACCCTGCCCTATCTCGCATTTGGGACCAGTTTTCTGGATGTCAACAACTCTGGATGGCTGGATATCTTCTTCGCGGATGGCCACGTGTCCCCGATGACGAAGACATTTGATGGCAAGCCCAACGCGAAGCAGCACAACCAGCTGCTGTTGAACGAAGGTGGGAAGCGATTTATCGAAGCCACGAAGGCTCTTCCAGATTCCAATGTAAAGGTCCACCGTGGGACGGTAGTGGCTGATTTTGACAATGATGGCCTAGAGGACATACTAGTTACAGCAACTAACGACAAACCGACGCTTCTTCTAAACAAAAGCAAACGTGGCAACTGGTTGGCTATCGACCTGAAGCCAGCGAACGGCTCGGCGACACCAATCGGCGCAAAAGTTGTCGCACACATTGGCAAGCGGATGCTGACTCGCCAGGTGATTGGTGGCGGAAGCTACGCCGGCGACAGCAGTAAACGCCTTCACTTTGGTGTTGGCAACGCATCCAAGGTGGATGCGCTACTTGTCACATGGCCATCCGGGAAAACAGAGACATTTTCCGATGTCACCATCAACCAAGTCAACATCATCAAAGAGCGTCGTTAGTATTGAATTGCAATCGACTTGCATTTATACTCGATGCATGAAAGTCATGATTTTTAGCTGTCTCGCTGTGTTTGTTGCCATCTGTAGTGGTTGTCAGCGGTCTGAACCTACCCCTAAGGCATCCGCAGATGCGGCAAAGCGCTACGAAGAAAAGGCCACGGACAACGCAGCGCGTGGATTTGGTAGGCGTGCAAAGAACACGGGATCTTTTCAAAATAGGTAGCGTGGTGACTCCTTGGCCAGACGAATGACCGCGTTCCTTTGTGGTATTTCCTAACAGAACGCCACGAGGAAAATACGCAGATGGTTACTGATCTCACCTATAGGACGCTGGTGAACCCGGTCACGCTGGGTTGCATCAGCATCGATGGATGCAAAAAACTCCCTATCGATCGGGTTATATGGGATGTAACGGATGAAACCGCCACCATCAATCTTTGGATTCATTCCAAAAAGAACAATCCCGTCCTGTTTGGTGTTACTGTCTTTCGCCTGCCCGCTGCGCAGCAAGGCTTTATGGAGCGCTGCGAGAGGTTGGTAAACAATCGAAAAAAGCCAGATGCAACGCTGGCTAGCGGAACAAAGTTTGACCGGTCCGCCCTTGCATCCGATTTCCTTCGTTTCATACTGGCTCCCGGAATCGCATTCGAGACCAAGCGCCACGATGCGTTTATCACGAACAAACACAATGTCATTCACATTTTTGAACGTGATGGGCTTGGAATC
>CAIWTR010000179.1 GCA_903915615.1 uncultured Armatimonadota bacterium | reverse complement strand
TCCCGGTTGTCTCGAATGCTGGAGATAGCACCGTCGCGCTGTTTGAGGAGGGGAGCGAATACGCCTCTGCATTCACATTGGCAGCCGACACATCCGAGAGTGCACTCACCGCCGCACTCACCAAACAGCTCTTTAACCGTCATGACTGGGACCGACGCTCACACGCGGCGCTTTCTTTGTACCGGGATGTCTTTAGCTACGAGGTCACCGGGATGTTGGTTGCTGAAAAACTGCAGCAGCTCAGCAGCAAATAGCTCAGCATTCTAGAGATGGTCGGTCAGCGTTTGTCATAAGCTGTGACCTAATTCGTTTTTATGGTCACTGCATCGACAGTCAGTAAAGGCACGGCTGCAACGTAGTAAGTCCACCAAACATTTCTCTCATTCCACTTTCCGGGGACGGCATCCATTTGCGAGTAGAATGGCAGGCGTGTTGTAAATCAACACGATATTTGTATCAGGAGCATTCATTGGAACTACGCCGCATCGCTATCAATAAAATCGTCGAGGACCCGGATCAGCCCCGGAAGGTTTTTGATGAAACCGGGCTTGCTGGGCTTGCGGATTCCCTGCGCCAACACGGGGTGCTCAACCCAATCACCGTTGTGCCACTTGCGGGCGTGGATGCCTACCGTATCGTCACTGGCGAGCGACGCTGGCGCGCCAGTCAGCTCGCGGGCCTCGATGAAGTTCCTTGTCTGGTCCGCCCAGCGGATGCCATCGATCGCCGCAGCGAACAGCTGATCGAAAACCTCCAGCGGGAAGACCTCGCGCCGGTAGATAAAGCCAACGCGATCAAGATTCTCAAGCAAGAAATTCAAGGGACGAACAAGGAAGTCGCGCAGCGTCTTGGACTGTCTGACCGGATGGTTGGACATCTTCTTGACCTCCTCGACCTCCCGGAAGCAATTGCCGAACAGGTCGTTTCGAGTCCAAACCGCCCAGCGGATGGCCAGATCACCGAAAAGCATGCACGCTTTTTGCGTCAGCTGAACGAAGAGCCTGAGCTTCAGGAACGTGTCGTTCAGAAGGTTCGCGGGGAAAAGCTGTCATCCGATGACACCGCCCGCGTTGCCCGTGCAGTACGCGATTTCCCGGAGCTGGCGGATCGAATCTTAGATGCCGATATCGCTGAGATTCCTGTTATCACAGGTCGTATTTCGACAACTGCGCCAAGCCCTGCGGGGGCGATGGCTGGAATCGCTGAGCGTATCGCGGATGCAATCGCTGAGATCAAGATCGACCGCCTCGATGAAAATGAGCTGACAATTATCGAGCAGAAGCTTGGAGATGCCCGTGTGGTGCTTGACCGCAAGCTAATCGAGATCCGCGCTGCAAAGCTCCCGAGCAATGTCTGATTTATGAATCAGGCAGCGTTGGTGATTCTAGATTTCACAAATGGCCCTGCGGTTACCTATCCGCAGGGTCTCGAGATTCAAGAACGCATCGCCGCCGCACGCAGAGTTGGCGGCATCCCTGATGTCCTCATCCTGCTGGAACACGAACCGGTGATCACGTACGGCAAGACTGCTGAAAATACGAACTTGCTGACATCCACGGAGTCACTCGGCGACCAAGGAGTTGCCCTTTATGGAACGAACCGGGGAGGAGACATGACCTACCATGGGCCAGGTCAGCTCACCGGCTACCCGATTATCCATTTGGGCGAAAATAACCGTGATGTCCGCGGCTACATAGCCGGTCTTGAAACAAATGTGCTTCGCGTGGGAGAACGCCTCGGCGTCCCGGGCTTGCACACGGTCGACTTTCACGCCGGTATATGGCTGGGCCGTAAATATGTCGCAGCGGTTGGTGTGCGCATCAAGCAGTGGGTCACGATGCACGGCTTTGCCATCAATGTGACCAAAGAAAGCCTCTCTGGCTTCCGGCACATCATCCCGTGCGGCGTCCAAGCCATCGAAAGTGTCTGCCTGAGCGACCTTGCTGGATCTGAGATTTCCGTCGCAATGACCGCATCCACGACGGCAGCCATCTGGTCAGAGCAGGCGGATGGAACTGTAACCATCCTGCAAACACCCGCAGCGCACGAATGGATTGAAACCAACTGTCCGCCTATTCCGGACGAGGCAGGCTGACCTGTTCACCTGATGTCAGGATGTAGTTTGTCGACGACAG
>CAIWTR010000178.1 GCA_903915615.1 uncultured Armatimonadota bacterium | reverse complement strand
CCCACCAAGCTCCAAACAACAATCTTTCCATCCTCTAACAGACGGATCATCCCTGAATCACAGATTTCCTTAACCGCGACATCCGTTCGTAATCCAAGCACCTCAATGATCTTTTCCTTCGACAGTGGTTCACCATAGAGCGATAGGAGTCTCAAGACATCCTTGCCATCATGTGAAAGGAACCTCACCGATGCACGAATCGTGTCACTGAAGACCACACCATCCCGCGAACGCTCCGCAGCAGCCTGAAGCAGATGGGACCTGTCCTTGGACAAACGGACAATGAGCTGCTGAATCGTCATCGCAGACAACCAGGATGCAACAACCTCGATCATAAATGGCAACGGATCGATGTACGTAAACAAGGTGCGAAGGTAGGCGATTGTCGATGTTGTTTCCGACAGCGATGTAACAGCTGCTGGCATCAACGAGAACAGCATCTGCACCGCTTGCGTTTTCAAACACGCTTCATCCGACATCGATGACAACGGAGCAATCAATGTCGAAATTGGGACAAACGCCCAGCCAACAGGTATGTCAGCGGACCGTGTCGTAACGATGATCGTAACATCGCCATGGGCGTTGAGAAAATCTACAACGGTCGTGGACCATTGAGGATTCGTCAAATGAAACGAATCAAACAAAATGGTGCCCCGCAAACATGTTTTATTCTCTGAATCCGACAATCGCGATGCACATGCTGTCAGCTGCGCGAGGAGCTCATCGACTGACCCCACCTTTGAACCATCCAGCCAGGTCATCCGGCCATCATGCTGATGTTGAACCCAGTACTCGTAAACCAACCGAGTTTTCCCGGAGCCTGGCGGACCGGACACGGCTATACATCGACTGAGTCCGCTCGTCACGTGTCCGTGAAGATCGCTATATTCGCTGTATCTCGGGATATACGTGTTTTCATAGGGACCGACTGGCGGTTTATCGACACTTTCCGCCGTCTTGAGAGGAGTCGATAGTACTTCCGTCATCCGATCTCGCAGGCGCGGAGGCAGTGCGAGCATGATGGTTTTCTCTAGCCGGGGCGTCGGTCTGTCACCAATCCTTGCTTCCATCTCACGAATCAGGTTCAAAACCGTTTTTTCAATGAGCAACGGGCGGTCCATTTGTGCATAAATACCAAACAGCATCACGTAGAGTTCTTCATGCATCGGGTCGATGGAAAGTGCCCTCTGGAGGATGTCAACTGCTGTTACAAAATCGCCTGTTCGCTTGAGATCTTTGCTGACGCAGCCAAGGTAGTGGACATTCCTCTCCTGATATCGACTCCGTATTTGGCCAAAGAATGGGTAATCGAACTCGGGGAGCAGGTCTCCGCCGTATAGCCTGACAAGCTCAATTGATGCCGTGCGCTTCTCTGAACCGGAGGATGCCTCAACACGGTCCAGGAGTGCCCCATAGTTAAGAGCGACGCAGGGAATCGAACCAATATCGATGCTGACATTAAATCGGTCTGTTGTAAGCTTAGGCGCGTCCGGAAACGCAGAGAGCATCGATTTTAAGCGACTTAACGTGACGCGGAGCTGATTTTGGCCATCTTCAGGTTTTGCATCCGGCCAGAACTCTTCCACGACTTCAGCCCGTCGAACATCACGGCCATGTAATACCAAATACCAAGCCAATGCTTGACAAAGACGCGTTGGAAACTTGACACTACTACCGTTGTGATACCAGCTACTGTCACCTAGACCGAGGAGTCTCCAGCCCACTGACAAGCCTTGTTGGTCGTTTCCATCCATTGCTTCCACATCACCGTACTTGTACGCATTACGCAATACATAATTTTGTCAACACTGGCGTTGACGCAACGCTCAAAACTTGTTCATCTGACAATGGATAAACCTTCTCTGATATCCCTCACACATGCGTTTGCACGAGTGCTTTTAAAGTGGCATGTTATGCGACTTCAACCGGAAGATCGTAGTGCAAACCCTTGCGTAGCTTGGTGATTGCTCGCTCGTGAAGCTTACGTACTGATGGGGATGAGACACCGAGGACATCTGCGATCTCTGCATGACTCTTGCCCGCGATGCGCGAAGCGACAACCGTGCGCTCACGGTCATTCAGGAGCGAGAGGAGCTCATCCACGCAGAAGTTTTCATCTGCAGGGGTAGACTCAGCCGCCACAGACTCAGCATACACGGTCAGGACCTCATCGGAGTTGGCAACTTTGCAAACCAGACCTCGACTGGCTGCATGACGATGCCGGTCGATCAGGATGTTAGCCACGATTCGTTTAATGTATGCAGGATGTGGATCCAAAATGGCTGGCGAAGCGATCAGCTTGAGCAACGTATCCTGAGTCACATCCTCGCGGTCTTCGTTCGTAAGCCCTACGTGGACCGCAGCAATGCTCCAAACGATACCCACAATCCGTTGGCGCAAGGCAAGCGCAGCGTTGGAACGCACAGCGGTCGTTGCACCGCTTCTCGCACGTGACAGTAGCTCTGCGTTTGTGTAACGCTTCTGTGGTGCAACGCTAGCAGCGGATGCGATTCCTGCGAGCCGCGTTTGCATCGATGCCGAAATAACCCCATTG
>CAIWTR010000177.1 GCA_903915615.1 uncultured Armatimonadota bacterium | reverse complement strand
CTGGTCGGCGCGGTTATAGGCTTTGTCGATGATGCCGACACGGGTTAGACACTTGATGGCGAGTTCGGTGTCGGATTTCGTGTAGAGGCCGAGGAGTGCACGCCAAGTTGGAAGGTCTCCGAGGCGGCCTGTGAGGACATTGGCAAGCACGCTTGAGCGGCGTACGAGGTTGTAGTTTTGGAAGATCATCCCGATGCGTCTTCGCGTTTTGCGGAGGTTGACATCAGAAATGTTTCTGATGGGTGTTCCGAGCACGTTGACATCGCCACCTGTGGGTGCCACGAGACGGTTGATTGTGCGGATAAGGGTTGATTTACCCGCGCCGGAAAGTCCGACGACGACGATGAATTCGCCTTCGTGGAATTCGAGGTTGACATCCGTGAGGGCGGTAAAGCCATTTGGGTACGTAACGGATGTGTTTTCAAACGAGACAAGGGTAGCGGCTTTTGCGGCTACCCCTGTGGAAACATCTGACATTGCGTCTGTATCTTACTTCTTGGGAGCCGCCGCCGGGGCCTTGGGCGTGGTGGATTTCTTGAAGTTTTCAAGCTGGACATTCATGCTGGTTGCGACTTCACGTACCGGATCAAAGTCGGCATCGGTTGCCTCAACCAGGTCATCCACTTCGTAGACATCATCAAGTGTCTTCTTGCCTTCAGGAGTGGCTTTGTACTTAAGGAAGGCAGCTTTGATTTTGGCGGTCAGCTCAGGGGAGAGGCCACTACGCACCGAGATGGTGTCGTTGGGGATTTCGCTCGTCTGATCAATCTTGACAACCTTGGTTTTGACATCCTTATAAGCAGACTGCTTTTCCAGCTTGTTGCGGGCATCATCGTAACTTGCAGCCACATCGACATCACCGTTGTACACGGCGCGGATAGCCGAGTCGTGCCCGCCGGCGAACATCGTTTGGGAGAACCACTTTTCAGGGTCCATCTGCTTACCCTTAAGGTAGCTTGCCGGGAAAAGATAGCCGGATGCTGAGCTTGGGTCGACGAAGGCGATTCGCTTGCCCTTTGTATCAGCGAGTGTCTTGATGCCGCTGTCAGCGCGAACGGTGAACATCGCGTGGTAGGTCAGACTGCCGCGGCGGCTGGTCTTGAGCATGATTTCAGCAGCGTTACGGTCTTTGGCGATGACATAGGCGAGGGGTGGGAGGGAGCCGATATCAACTTGCTTGGATGCCATAGCTTCGATCAGGCCGGCGTATTCCGGAGTTGTGGATGTTTCCACAGGAATCCCGAGCTCCTTCGAAAGAAAGTCTGCCATCGGCTGAGCGTTTTCTGCAATTTTGTCGGCTTCAACAGAGGGGACAAAGCCAAAAACAAGCTTTGTAGGCGTTGCACTGGCATTTCCGCCGGCATTTCCACCATTTTCGGGCTTTGAGCACGCTGTGAGGAGACTGAAGGCAACAGCTGGAAAAACCAGTAGGATTGCACTGCGTTGCAATAAAATCACTGAGATATACTCCCATTAGCAAGTAGTTTTGCGAAGGTGTTTTCGGCATGGTGAGCACAATACTTTGTACTTTGATGCCGCGTCGAGTATACCTTTTATTGCGCGGGCCATGGCCTGTGAGGGGGAACGCTGGGTGACACACGAACTGGGAAAGGATATATACTAGCACATGCCCGTTCGTGATCTCTTCCAGCAGTGGGTTAACCGCTCGCCAGGTCGACTTCGCCCTCAGTTGTTTGTCCGACAGGTTTGTCAGGCACTTGAGCGTCGTAAGCGACAAGGCGTCGATGGGCGTTGGTATGTTGCCAACGCAATAACATTGCGTGTCGCTGTGCACAGTGCTGCCGACAGCGAGCATGTCCGTGAGTTTATGGATGCCAACGACATCGCAGAGTCGATTGCGACCTGGATGAAGCAGCGCAACTACCGCACACGTGGGCCTTTGCACGTTGTTGTAGAAGAAATTTCTTACGCGATTCCCGGTGATGAGCCGATTGAAATTCATGTCCGTTTTGAGGCCAACCTCACGGATGCTGAATCAGTGATGCAGGAAACCGACGATCGCAAGACGGTTGGTCAGGCGACTATCGTCCCGACGGCCAGTGCGGATGTCGATGTAAGTGTCGTCGATGTCGACCAAGCTACTCCTGTGGTCGTTGACCATAGTCTGACATCGGAAACATCCACCGAGTCCATGGTGTTTCTTCCCGAGCTCCAGGTTCCTGAGCTGCGGACACCGAACACGCCAGCGACGCAAGTTACATCGGAACGCGTTGTCCCACATCCAAATGCACGCCGAACCTACCCCTATCCTGATTTGGATGAGGAAATGCGCACCGTGCCTGCGGTTCCACAGGCAGTTGCCGCGGTACGCGTTACGACCCCTGATGGTCAGTCAAATGAGTATTCCGTAGGATCCACTGGTCTGCGCATTGGTCGCTCACGGACCGCTGGCAATGACCTCGTGATTGCTGACCCGATGGTTTCCAAGCGCCATGCTGAAATGCGCGTCTCTGACAATAAGCTTGTGATGGTAGACCTCCAATCTACCAATGGCACACGCCTTGCCGGCGCACCGATTCCACCCGGCATTGCCTGGTCTATCTCCGAAGGGGATGTTTTCCTACTCGGGAACACACAGCTGATGGTCTTGAAAATTCAGGCATCCAAGCTTGTCCCTGCCGTTGATAACTATGGCATTCAGTCTGTTGTCCGCGCGCTGTCCCTGACGACTGCGGATGGCCAGCCACATGCAATCGGTAGTGACATGGTCATCGGGCGCGCGATATCCGATGACATCGTCGTGAGCGGCGTTGGTGTCAGCCCACAGCACGCACGCCTGCGCATCCGCCATGATGTCATCACCATCGAGGATCTCGATGCACCTGCCGGGACCTTTGTGAACAGTGAGCGGATTCCTGCCCGCCATCCGGTCGTGATCCGCGCCGGTGATACGGTTGCACTCGGCTCCTGCCTGATGACAGTGATGGCATCGAGTGTGTTGCAGGATGCTGTTTACGCTTGATGTCAACTTCTGTGCGTGTAAACGCATGCACCAAAACCCACATTGGTAGCGTCCGACCGAAGAATGAGGATGCTTTCAGTAACTTTATTCTCGATGGCTTTGAAACGATTTCAATTGTCTGCGATGGGATGGGCGGTTTGCAGGCAGGCGAGCTCGCGAGTCAGAGCGCTGTGGATACGCTGGAAATCAAGCTCAAGGCTAGCCTCCCGGATGCAAACTCGACTGCCGCGGTCGTCGATGCGCTCCGTGATGCACTGGCAGCCGCAAATGGCGCTGTCCACGGTGTCGCACGACAGCTTGTCGCTGGCCTCCCCGCAGAAGACAAACCCCTTGCCGGAACGACAGGCGTTGTTGCCGTTGTCTATCAGAGT
>CAIWTR010000176.1 GCA_903915615.1 uncultured Armatimonadota bacterium | reverse complement strand
GGAAGTCTTGGATTTCCCATCATCCCGAGAGCCGCTCGCCAGCGCTGCGTCAGTCTAGGCTCTGGGTCTTCCTGAAGGTTGCCTTGGATGTAGCGTAGCGTCCTACTTGTCAATTGACGGTAGCCAGCTCCCGCAGCCGCGAGGGCTGCGTTGCGTTCCTTGGAGATTTGTCCCTGGAGGGTATCCCTCTCAGCGCGCAGGGCTTTATCGGCTTTCGTCTCGAGCGGGATGCGCATATAGACTTCGCCGGCGCCTTTTGGGGTGAGCTTGGGGATGATGTGTGTTGAGTAGAAAATCCCGCTGAGGGCGGTGTAGTCGCGCTGGCTGATGGGGTCAAACTTGTGGTTATGGCAGCGTGCGCATCCGATGGTGATGCCCATAAAGGCTTTGCCAACGGTGTCGAGCTGGTCATCCACGATGTCGGTGAGGATCTTGTCCTTGTCGGCATCCCCGTTGCCCCAGTTCCCAAATGCCAGCCAGCCGGTAGCGATGATGGAGTCCGGGATGATGTCGCCTGTCTGGTCGCGGCGGGTGTCGCCGGCGAGCTGTTCGGAGACGAAGGTCTTCCAGGGCATGTCGGCATTGAAGGCATTTACGACCCAGTCGCGGTACTTATAGGCCTCCGCAAAGTCGCTCTCGCCGCCGATTCCGCGTGCATCCTGTGAGTCGGCGTAGCGGATGACATCCAGCCAGTGCCGCCCCCACCGCTGGCCATATTCGGGGCGTGCGAGGAGGTTGTCGACGAGGCGCTCGTAGGAATCCGGGCGCTTGTCATTTACGAAAGCCGTGACTTCAGCAGGCGTCGGTGGAAGCCCGATGAGGTCATAGGAAACACGTCGGATAAGGGTGTGTTTATCGGCATC
Source organism: uncultured Armatimonadota bacterium (assembly GCA_903915615.1). Taxonomy (GTDB): domain Bacteria; phylum Armatimonadota; class Armatimonadia; order Armatimonadales; family Armatimonadaceae; genus CAIRTT01. The sequence continues at coordinate 741 of CAIWTR010000176.1, read as the reverse complement.
GGGTTGCGGCGCGAGGCCAGCTTTCGTGAGTCCGGCGAGAACAAAGCGGTCGATTGCGGTGCGTGCCCAGGGGTTGGTGGTTTTGGGGATGTTCGGAGCGGTGATGCCTTTGAATGCCCAGTCTTTGTCGGTGCCGGGGGCGGCTTTCTCGGGGAAGTAGGCGCCAGTTGCGGCCCACTGGATGAGGGTTTTGCGCTGCGTTTCGGCGAGGGGGGTCCCGGGAGGCATCGTCGGCTTGCCGTGTGCCCCGAGGACAGCGGGCAGTCTTAGTGCGGCGGCGCGGACGCCAGCGGCGGTGTCGAGGATGACGCCGCCTTTCTTAATGGTGGATGCGTGGCAGCCTCCGCAGTGCTCGGCGAGGAGTGGGCGGATGGCTTGTTCGAAGTTGTCGCGCTGCGCGGCGGATGGCTGTGCGACCGTCTTTTTGGTCCCGGCGACCTGGGTGGTTGCGGGTTTGTGGGGCGTGACGGCGGCGAGGATGCTGGATGTAAGCAGCAGCGGGATACCGGCGATCAGGATGTTTTTGTGATGCTTCATGGGTACGGGACCTTGCGGCACGGAGGGCGTAACGTGGTGAGCGATGCCTCCAATGCGATGTTGCAGTGTTCGACAGAGTGTGGCTGAATTCATGCATCCACGGGATGTCCGAGAGCCTTGAAGAACCGGGATTTCTTGGATGGATTTCGGGTTTACAAGGTCAAGGTGACGATTGCCGTCCTTATTCCGCTAGTCGTTCTCTTT
>CAIWTR010000175.1 GCA_903915615.1 uncultured Armatimonadota bacterium | reverse complement strand
GGGTGCAACGAGGAGAATATTATCCTGTCAGAGGCATTGAGTCAAGCCTTATTACAGCTTTATCTCAACCGTTCCTGTTATTCCTACTCCGAGGACACGGGAAAGCTTTCCTGGGTCATCCACGCTGCGGTTGTCGATTGGAACAAGCCCGCGCACCCGGATGGTTACGCCGATGCGTGTTTGTCCTTCGAGCTGTGCAACAGCCTTAACCTTTTCGACCAGTTGAACAGGGCCCTGTACCTGAGCCGCACCAGCAAATGCACCCTTGCCAACGGTCAGAATGGGAACGGTCTTCGTGATGTATGCAGGGTCATCATTCTTGTTACCCGTTACTTGGTTGACAAACTTGTCAATCTCACGGCCGTTTTTATCTACAATCGCGATCACCGCGGCGCCCTTGAAGAGCTTGTCGATTTGGGCATGTGCCAGCGAACCGCCGATAAAGCCCATCGCCAACAACCCGGTGCCAATGGCAACCATTTTTGTTTTGTTCATAACCATCAATACGCCCGGTTTTGGCAAATTGTGACCACCTCCGGAAACAAATTTTTTGCGCATGCGTCATGACATCCATCACACGCTACAATGTGCCGTGGATGATGCTTCTGTAGACAAAGGCTTGATGTCGTGCGTGCATTGTGGGTTTTGCCTCGATGCCTGTCCTACCTATCGCTTGACAGGCGATGAATCGGATTCTCCCCGTGGGCGTCTTGCGCTGATGCGCGGCGTTCATGAAGATAAGCTCTCTTTGACTGGCCCGGAAGCAAATGCTCCCGGCGGTGTTGGTTATCATCTCGATCGCTGCCTCGGCTGTAGGAGCTGCGAAACAGCGTGTCCAAGTGGCGTTCCCTATGGCGAGCTCCTCGAGCATTTCCGGGATGACCAAGAAGCACAGACCCAGCGGACACTAGGGGATTCACTTCTTCGCAAAAGCCTCTTGATGCTCCTTACAAGCCCTCCGAAACTCCGCTTTGCGCTTTCAGCCGGACGCATTACCGGTGGGCGTATTCCAGCCCCTGCAGCGGCATTTGTCGGGCTACCATCCGATACCCGTTTGCCAATCCCGCAGGACCTTGCCGCCGCGTCTGCCTCGATGCCGATCTTCACACCGGCCGTTGGTACAAAGCGGGGAGCCGTTGTTCTTCTCACTGGCTGTGTGATGAGTGTGCTGTACAGCCCTGTTCATGCTGCAACCGTGTTTGTCCTCGCCCAAAACGGTTATGATGTACACTGCCCGGGTGAGCAGGGGTGCTGTGGCGCTCTGCATGGTCACCAAGGGGCACTTGCAGATGCCAAAGTCAAAGCTAAGGGACTCATCGACCAAATCGATGGCCTGGATGTCTCCGCCATCATTCTAAACTCTGCAGGCTGCGGGTCGTTTATCAAGGACTTCCACAAGCTTCTTGCGCACGAGGAACGCTGGGCTGATCGCGCGACTGCATTTGTCAGCAAAGTACGGGATATCTCGGAATTTCTCGACGAAGTGGGTCCGGTTCCGATGACGCATCCAGTGGCCGTGCGCGCAACGTACCACGATGCCTGCCACCTTCGTCACGGGCAACGAATCGCCGATGCCCCGCGTCGACTACTGAAAGGCATTCCCAACCTCAACCTCATCGAATGCGCAGATCCAGATCAATGCTGTGGTAGCGCAGGCGTCTACAACTATCTTGAGCCTGAAATTGCTGCCAGCGTTCTGTCCGCAAAGCTTGACACGCTCCTTGCAACACGCGCCGAGCTGATCGTCACTGCTAACCCCGGCTGCCTCGCGTGGATTGATCAGGGAATCGCGAAGCGAGCTAAACAGGGCTTGCTGTCACCCGGTACCAAAGCTCCAGACATCCTGCATCCAGTACAGATCTACGCCAAAGCCTACGGTTTTCAGTCCTGAAAACCCTGCGCGCGGCATACGCCATCTGACACCGCAGGGGTAGAATGCAGTGGTTTCCAACGCTAATCCAGCACAGGGAACTGCAAACTGCATGAACCAAAATCCGAACCCGACGCAAACTCATCAAGGATCCTTGCCATCATCCGGTCCAACCGCGACGTCCGACAATCTGGATCTCCTCTTCAACGTCCTGCCACCCGATGTCGCAGCCGCCATTCAGGGACACCCGGAGGGAACGCGCGTCATCGAAGTCGTCCTTGATCTCGGCCGGAAAGTCGAAATACGTTTCCCAGACCAGGTTTGGGAGCCATTTCCGGATACGGAAGTCACCGCGGATGACATCGCAACCGTTGTCGAACTGATCAGTGACTTTGGCGCAGACAACCGCGCAGGCATTGAGCGAACCCTCCACCGCATCTCAGCCATTCGAAACCGCAAGGATGAAATCGTTGGCCTGACGTGCCGCGTTGGCCGAAGTGTCCACGGAACGGTTGACATCATCCGGGATATCGTCGAAAGCGGACAGTCCATCCTCCTCCTTGGTCGACCTGGCGTGGGTAAGACCACCAAGCTTCGAGAGACTGCACGCATCATCGCCGATGAGCTTGGCCGCCGGGTGGTGATCGTCGATACATCCAACGAAATCGCCGGAGATGGCAACGTCCCGCATCCAGCCATCGGACGCGCACGCCGGATGCAGGTAAAACGACCTGAGCTTCAGCATTCCGTCATGATTGAAGCCGTTGAAAACCACATGCCGCAGGTTGTGGTCATCGATGAAATTGGCACCGAGCAGGAAGCCTTTGCCGCGCGAACCATCGCTGAACGCGGTGTCCAGCTCGTTGGTACAGCACACGGCAATACGCTTGAAAACCTGATGCTCAATCCGACGCTCAGTGACTTGGTCGGCGGCATCCAAACCGTTACACTCGGTGATGAAGAGGCTCGGCGGCGTGGAACACAGAAGAGTGTGCTTGAGCGGAAAGCTCCTCCGACATTTGATGTTGTTATCGAAATTCTCGATGTAAATAAGCTCGCTATCCACCACGATGTCGCTAAGGTTGTCGATAAGCTCCTCCGTGGGCAGCAGCCCCGTCCTGAGGTTCGCCAGCGTGCACAGGATGGAACGGTCGAGGTTGTACAAGCCCGTGTCCTGCCGCCAGACCGCCCAGGCGAGGTAACTGGTGGCACCTACGGAGTCACCTTTGACCCGATCGAAAATCGTTACTCTAGTGACTTTGGTCGCTCGGATGACCTCACCGATGAACGGCATACTGAAGCAGATGCGGGTCCGCCAAAGCAGAAGGTGCTAAAGCTCTTCCCGTACGGCGTGTCGAAATCCCGACTTGACAGGGCGATTATGCAAGCACGCGTTCCAGCGATGATTGTGCGTGATTTTACGGATGCCGATGTCGTTGTGGCGCTTAAAGCCACATTCCGGCGTGATCCGGCGAAAATGCATGATGCACGCTCACGCGGCGCCAGCGTTGTTGTTGTCAAAAGTAATACGTACATCCAAATCGAAAACCTCGTGCGTGACATCTTTGGTATCCCGCACTCGATTGCTCCAAGCGAAGAAGATGATGCCCTTGGCGAAGCTGAGGATGCGGTCAACAGCGTTGTTGAATCGGGTGAGATGGTCGAGTTGCCACCGCGTAACGCCTATGTTCGCAGGCTGCAGCATCAGGTGATTGAGGCCGCTGGCTTACTTTCCGAATCAGTCGGCGTAGAACCTCGAAGGCGGTTGCGCGTCTATAGACAGCGTGACCAGAGTGCCTAACGTGAGTCGGCTGGAACAACAGCTGGATTTTCTCCGTGTTGTGGATGCTCTGAAGCGGGTTGAACGCATGACTCGCTTAGTTCAACAGCCCGGAGAAATCGCGCGCCGGGAAAATTCGGCGGAGCATAGCTGGCATTTGGCACTAATGGCAATGATGCTTGTTGAACATGCAAATGAGCCTGTCGATATTTCCCGTGTTCTGCAAATGATCCTCATTCATGACATCGTGGAAATCGATGCAGGGGATACCTTTGTCTACGATGCCAATGCGATGACGGATAAGGCCGAACGTGAGGCGCAGGCGGCAGAGCGACTCTTTGGGATGCTTCCAGATGATCAGAAGTCGGAAGTCTTCGGTCTTTGGCATGAGTTTGAGGCACGTGAAACGCCCGATGCGAAGTATGCGAGTGCGTTGGACCGTCTCGCCGGGATGCTCCCAAATGCTGCCAATGACGGTGGGACATGGAACGAACATGCTGTTTCGGTTGAGCAGGTGACTCGGCGCAATGAAAGCATGGTCACGGGGTCACAAGCGATTTGGGATCATGCAAAAACTTGGATTGAACAAGCACACTCATCTGGGCTTATTCATTCAGAAACTGGGCAATCGTGAATCTACGTATGGGAACGCCGGGCATCCAGACAGTCTTTGGTGGACTGACGTTCACTACGACGGTTATCCTCGCGCTGTCTGCACGTGCCATTCCATTTGGTCAGCAGGAAACCGTGACGACGGATGCGCTTTCCAAAGATGTGACTCCCCTTGTTACACGCTATTGCCAGCCGTGCCACGCGGGGGAAAGTCCAAGTGGAGGCGTTCGGATTCCGGCTGCACTCTCACTGGATAGCCTAAAGACCAATCGCGACCTGTATCGACGGATTCATCGCGTTGTTCGGGAACGCTCGATGCCTCCGACTGGCTCTCCTATGCCCAATGCCCAGCGGAGAACGGCTGCAATCGATACGCTCGGTAGGGCACTCGATGCGCTTGACCTCGCGGCAAAACCCACTGACCCTGGCCGAGTGGCTCCCCGGCGGCTGAACCGCACAGAATACAACAATACGGTTCAGGACCTCTTTGGAATTACGCTAACGCCTGCCGATAACTTTCCTGCAGATAGCGGTGGTGGGGGAGGCTTTGATAACAACGCCGACACGCTCTACCTGCCTCCCGTCCTCCTCGAACGCTATCTTGTGGCCGCAGACCAAATCTTGGATGCCGCTAAACCGGAGACATGGCTTACCGTCAAGCCGACAAAAAACATCACGGATCTCGTAGCCGCAAAGCAAGCACTAACACGATTTACATCGAAGGCGTTTCGCCGACCTGTTCGCCAAGGTGAGCTCGATGGTTTGGTGCGTTTGTTTACACAGCAGCGCAAAAGTGGGCTTCCGTACGCGGCTGCCTTACGTATCAGCATTAAGGCGGCCCTGATCTCGCCAGGCTTTCTGTTCCGTATAGATGAAACAGCTCCATCTAAGAGTGGTCCAGAACCCCTCGATGCCTACACATTGGCGAGCCGAATGTCCTACTTTGTCTGGTCATCGATGCCCGATGCCCCGCTCATGGCTGCGGCGGCAAATGGGTCTCTGCTGAAACAGGATGTTCAGATTGCACAGCTCCGCCGGATGCTGAATGCCCCACGGTCCAACGCATTTGGTGCGCTCTTTGGCGGCCAGTGGCTTCGTTCCAAAGAGATCTTACAAACAGCACAGCCGGACCCTGGCAAGTACCCGATGTTCACAAAGACGCTTCGTCAAGCGATGTTTGATGAAGTCGCGCTTTACATGTCCACGATGGTGCGCGAGAATCGCCCAGTACGTAACCTCGTCGAGAGTGATTTCACATTTGTAAACGATGAGCTTGCAAAGCACTACGGCATGGCGGCCGTTGCTGGTAATGAGATGCGACGGGTACAAACGGATGGGGTGCAGCGCGGCGGTCTCCTCGGTATGGGGGCCTTGCTCACCGTTACAAGTTATTCTCAGCGAACGAGCCCGGTGTTGCGCGGCAAGTGGGTGATGGCTGAGATTCTTGGCGCGCCGCCTCCACCTCCGCCTCCTGTTGTCAATACGCTTCCTGCCGATGAACGCCCACAACAGGGGTTGACGCTTCGCCAGCGCCTGGAAGCACATCGGAACAAGCCCGAATGCAAAGGATGTCACCAGCGGATTGACCCAATGGGGTTTGCTCTCGAAAACTTTGATGCTGTGGGACGGTGGCGGACCGAAATCGGTGGTGTCGCCGTTGATGCGCGCGGTGAGCTGGCATCCGGTGAAACATTTGATGGCATCAAGGGGATGCGATCCGTCCTTTTGAGTAGGGAAGATGACATCGCTAGAAATGTTGTTGAGCGCTTAATGGCCTATGCTCTTGGACGTGGGCTTGAGCCTGAAGACCTTCCAAGCGTGTCGCTCATTGTGCGGCAATGTAAGGCTGGTGGGTATCGGATGAAGGATTTGATGACGGGTGTGGTTCAATCTCTACCATTCCGATACAAGCGCCGGGCTACCCCGGTAACGGCGGCAGTTCATGCTGCTGCAACAAAGTGAGGAGATACGGATGAAGAAATGGGTGATGGGAGCAGTCGCGGCAATCACATTGACCGCAATCGCAACCCCGGCCATGGCAAAGGACCGCTGGGAAAAGATCTTCGATGGCAAGACACTTACCGGGTGGACGCTGATTGGCAAGGGTGGACGCGGCTATGTTGTGGAAAACGGTGAGCTGGTTTGCCCCGCCGATGGCGGTGGAAATCTCTACACCGAAAAAGAGTATTCAGACTTCAAATTTCGATTTGAGTTTAAGCTGACATCCGGTGCCAACAATGGAATCGGTCTCCGCGCACCACTATCCGGTGATGCCGCTTATGTCGGTATGGAAAGCCAGGTTTTGGATGACACCGCAGACATCTACAAAAACCTCCTTCCGGGGCAGTACCACGGTTCCATCTACAAGGTCTTTGCTGCAAAGCGCGGTTTCCTTAAGCCTCTCGGCGAGTGGAACAAGGAAACCATTGAAGTGATCGGACGTAAAGTCAAGATCACGCTGAACGGGACCGTTATCGTGGATGGCGACATCAACAATGTTACCGATCCTGCAATTCTTGCTGAGCATCCAGGTCTCTTGCGTACAAGCGGTCACATCGGCTTTCTAGGTCACGGTACGCTTGTCCGCTTCCGAAACCTTGAAGCGGTTGATCTTGCAAAGGCACCTGTTGACAACAAGGCACCAGAAGGATTTTCTGCCCTCTTCAATGGCAAGGACCTTAATGGCTGGAAGGGACTTGTCAAAGACCCTGTCGCCCGCGCAAAAATGTCTCCTGCTGAGCTGAAGGCTGCCGAGGACAAGGCTACCGTCGAAGCGCTCAAGCACTGGTCCGTCGTCGAAGGCGTCATCACCTATGATGGCAAGAACGACAGCCTTGCAACGGCTCGTGATTACAAAGACTTCGAGCTTCACGTCGATTGGAAAATCGGTGACAATGGCGACTCTGGAATCTACCTCAGAGGCTCCCCACAGATTCAAATCTGGGATCCAAAGTACTGGAAAATCGGCTCTGGCGGTCTTTACAACAACCAAAAGAACCCAAGCAAGCCGACGGCCATCGCCGATAATCCGATTGGTGAATGGAACCGCTTTATCATCCTGATGCAGGGTGAGAAGGTCACTATTTACCTAAATGGTGTTCTCGTTGTGCAAAACGTGACGCTTGAAAACTACTGGGACCGTACGCAGCCGATTTTCCCAACAGGGCAAATTGAGCTTCAGCATCACGGAAATCCAATCTTCTTCAAGAATGTCTACCTTCGGGAACTGAAGTAGTTGCGGTGTGTGGGAGGCTAGAGTGATTACACGAAAGACAGTCCTTAGAGGGGCAGGCGTTGCGCTTGCTCTCCCTTGGTTGGAGTCGATGCAGGCTCAGGCATCTTCGCGGCAGTCGGTCAAACCTCCCACGCGCTTTGGATTTCTTTACTTTGCCAATGGTGTGCACCCTAAAAAGTGGGCACCGGATGGCGCAACGTTTTCAGGCACCCTGAAGCCCCTCGAGAGTCTTCAGGGTGACATCCTCACCTTCGAAAATCTGATGAACCGCAACAGTATCGAGGGGGATGGTCACTATTACAAAGTCGCACCGATTCTTTGCGGGACGGCGATTACAAAGACGACGGGCCGGGATGTGCGCTCTGGTGGTGTCTCGCTGGATCAGCTAATGGCACAGCACACTGGAAGCGCAACGCCATTGCCGAGTCTTGAGCTCGCAGTCGAGTCTCCCACGGCTTACGTCGACACCAATGTTGGTTTGACGACACTTTATGGAAGCCATGTGTCCTGGTCGACTCCTACTACTCCCGTAACGCGCGAGCTCAACCCGCAGCTTGCGTTTGACAGGGTCTTTCGCAACACAACGGGGGCCGCACCTATTTTTGGCTCGACGGACAAGAGCATTTTGGATACCGTCATGGCGGATGCATCAGGCTTGCGCAAGCGCCTCGGTGTGGATGACCGTCAAAAGGTGGATGAGTACCTGGATGCGGTTCGCTCTGTGGAAAAACGGATCGCCTACGATCTCGCGCGTCGTAAGGGAAGCATTCTTGATGGCGGCGTCCTAAAGTCCGAAGTTGACACCCTTGGCCGTCGCATTACCGATTGGTATGCCGTCCGAAGCGAGAAGCGTGGCATCGATCACACAGAACAAGTTCGCCTGATGCTTGACATCATGGCCCTGGGTTTCTGGTCGGATTCCACACGGGTTGCCACGTTTATGTTTGCCAATGAAGTTTCTGGGCGCAATTTCAGCTTTCTTCCTGGCGTCAGTGGTAGCCATCATGAGCTTAGTCATCATGAAAACAACGAAGAAAAGCTGGCTCAGTACCAACGGATTAATGTCTGGCATGTCGAGCAATATGCCTACCTCCTGAACCGCCTGAAGTCTTTCCGCGAAGGGGATGGCACCGTTCTCGATAACAGCATGGTGATGTTTGCTGGTGGGATGCGTGATGGTAATGCCCACTCACCGTACAACCTGCCTATCGTTTTGGGTGGTCGCGGTGGTGGAAGCCTGCAAACGGGGCGTCACCTCAAGCTGCCTGCCCAGACACCGCTTTGTGGACTTTACGTAGGCCTCGCGCGCAGAATGGGGATCAATATCCGTTCATTCGGTGATGCAAGCATAGAGCTCCCAGGTCTTGGCATTCTGCCGGTCTAAGCTGACCGGCACGAGATACAAAACTAGGAAAAGCGGTTAGTTTTTAGGGCGGTCCAGCTTCGCATGTGACAGAGCAAGTTTCTTCACACCAAGGTTTGGGAAGGCTACCTGAACCACGCCATCTGGACCGCCGGTACACACAACGACAACGCCAGTCCCAAACACGCCGTGGATGACCTTTTCTCCGGCGCGGTAAAGAGGGGTGTCATCGACGACCCTTGTAACGGCTTCCGTAGCCTCACGGGCATCCGACCAGCTCGGAGCAGTGGACTTTGCTGCCGGAACAAAACCTTGTTGCGTTTGTCGCTGCCGCGGCACAAAGCTTGGTAAGCGACCGCTTGGTGTGATCAGCAGGTGTTGCGGAATATCTTTCACAAAGCGTGACACAGGGTTCATCTGTGTCATCCCAAAAATAGATCTCCGTGCGGCACACGTCATTGCCAAAAACTCGCGGGCGCGTGTGATGCCAACGTAGGCAAGACGACGTTCCTCTGCAAGAGCTTCTGCCAGGTTACTGTCACCAAGGCTTCTTGCATGTGGGAAGATGCCATCTTCCATTCCGATCATATAGACCGCTGGAAACTCAAGGCCCTTAGCACTGTGAAGCGTCATTAAGGTAACGAGGCGGCCGGTGCTGTTGACTGTATCGACATCGGCGATCAGGGCCGTTTCCTCGAGAAATGCGCGAAGGCTTACATCCTCACTTCGGGCTTCAAACCGCTGGACAGCGGTGAGAAACTCTCGGAGGTTTTCGAGCTTGGATTCGGCTTCGATGGACTTTTGGTCCTCATAGTATTTTCGCAGGGTGGACTGTTCAAGCACCATTTCAACCAATGCGCTTACATGCATGGTTGCGAGCTTACTTTGGAACTGCTCGATCATCGTGATGAACCCGTGGAGGGCGGTGCGTGCTGCCGGGCGGAGTGTCGCGGACACACACAGGTCCTTTGCCGCATCCCAGAGACTGATTGCCTGATCGATTGAATGTGCTTCAAGTGCAGCAATCGTCGTGTTGCCGATTCCACGTGTGGGGGTGTTTACGACACGCTTTAGGGAGACAGAGTCGAACGGATTGACGATGAGTCTGAGGTACCCCAAGAGGTCCCTAACTTCAGCGCGTTCGTAGAATTTCATCCCACCAATCATCTGGTACGGAATCTGAAACTGAAGCAAAAGCTCTTCCATGGCACGGGACTGCGCATTTGTACGGTAGAGGATGGCGATATCGCTTGGGCTCCGCCCGGTTCCGATTTGCCTTTGGATCATCTGTGCGACCCAGTACGCCTCCTCAACTTCATCGCCAGCTTCGTACCAGGTGATAGCAGATCCTTCGATGTTGTCGGTCCACAGCTGTTTTGGTTGACGCTCGGCATTTCGGCGTACCACGGCATTGGCAGCTTCAAGAATGTTCTTTGTTGAGCGGTAGTTCTGCTCGAGGCGAACAAGGCGGCATCCGGGGTGATCCTGTGCAAACTCAGGGTAGATGATGCGTACATCGGCGCCGCGCCAGCGATAAATACCCTGGTCGTCATCACCTACAACACAGAGGTTTGCGGTGACATCGTTTTCAGTTCCATCATTCGATGCCAGCAGTCTTGTAAGCAAGTACTGCGAGCGGTTGACATCCTGGTATTCATCCACAAGCACATGTTGAAACCGGGATTGATAGTGGCTACGGACATCCTCGCGCTCTTGCAACATCCTGACGGCTTTTAGAATCAGGTCATCAAAGTCCAATGCCCGGTTGCGTGTTAGGCGCTCTTCGTACTTTCGGTAGACACTGCCGGCGATGGACTCAAGCTGGCCATGAAATACCTTGGAAAAACCTTCGGGCGAGACCATTTGCTCTTTTGCCCGCGAGATCATGCTTAGAATCACCCGTGGCTGAATCTTCTTTTCATCCAGGCTGAGCTCACGAAGGCACTCTTTGACCACGGAAATCTGATCATCGGAATCGTAGACCAGAAAGTCGCGGGAGAGTCCAATGGATGCTCCCTTTTCACGCAGCATCCGCGCGCACATCGCGTGAAACGTACCAACCCACATATCGCGGGAAATGCCATCCCCAAGCAGGTGCTCCAGGCGCTCCCGCAGCTCTCCGGCAGCTTTGTTTGTGAATGTAACTGCCAGGATGTTCCATGGGCGTACGCCTGTCACCTGAATCAGATAGGCGATGCGATGGGTTACCGTGCGCGTTTTGCCAGAGCCGGCGCCCGCAAAGACCAAGAGTGGACCATTCCCGTGAAGGATGGCTTCCTGCTGGGCATCGTTTAGTCCATTGAGGAGGTCATCTGCGATCTGCGTACGGTTTTCGTTAGGGGAGTTAAAGAACACAAAATTAGTTTATCCGGAGCAAACACATGTTTGCACTTCAAGGATGCGAGTGGATTCGGTAGGATTGATGTCAGTGAATACCGATTACCGTTTGCAGAACCTTGTTGATCTGGGAGTTGCCACATTAGATGTCCGTGACGTTCGAGGATGGTCGCCTTGGCACCAGCACGGCCTTACGGCTGGAAAGGCAACTTACGTTACTCCGCGTGACCGTGATGCCTTTATGCAAACGCTGAAGCATTGCCACGACAACGGACTTGACTACACGTTGATTGGCGGCGGTACGGCAACATTCAAGCCTAGTGAAACCGATCTGGTCATCTCAACGGAGTGTCTCAGCGCGCTGTCTATTGACACGGCGGCTGAGGAACTCGAAGTCGGCGCTGGTGTAGCAATCGAGACGGCGGAGTCCTACGTTGCTGAGCATGGCTGGACACTCGGGCAGTGGATGGGAAGCGGAGCCACGGCGACCATCGGAGGGGCCATCGTCACCAATGCGACCGGAATCCTTGCTGGCCGCTACGGGAACATCAATGAAGCCGTGACGATGATTGAGATACTGGACCAAAGCGGAAATACATCCTGGATGAGCCCGGCTGCGTATCGCTCTACACCTGGCGCCATCATTTTGGGAGTGCGGATTCCGCTGTGGCTCAGCCCGGATGGCCGTGCGGTGGCACGTTTTGTCGGTGCTGGAGACCCATTAGCAGCGTTGCGACAGGTTGCAACGGCACGCCTGATGCCAGCGCACATGAGTGTGGATCAAAGTGGCACGATCACTGTGATTGTTGAAGGTGAACCACACCTCGAAACGGCACGGTATCAACTCATCGCAGCCATCTTGCAGAAGCATGGTGCTGTACAAGACTTGTCGCTTGATCAGGGTAAGCACTGGGATGCTCTCCTGGCATCGAATCCGTGGTCGCCTAACGCGGCTGGAGCTGTGTGGGCGGATCGCATCGTTTTGACCGCGGCCTGGACAGACTATCAACAAGTCCTTGAAACCTGGATGCAGCGTGCTAGTTCCGCCGGAGCCGAAGTGACATGGCGAGCGATAAATCCGACCCCACAAGGGGTTCAGCTCATCCTTGATGTCCAGCTACCAGGAGCTAAGACTGCTCCTGACTGGCTTTGTGTCTGAGTGACATGACCGAGTGATCTCATGGGGTGGTGTCGGTAAATAGGTCAAAGAGCGGGTGCGAGATTACGGACATCTATGGTGATGTCTTGGCAAGGCATTCGTTGATTCGTGGGCGTGTCTCCACGATGCAGACATGGGGGTAATGGTCTCAACGAGATCAAATCTTTGGAATCTTGTATCGAGGTGGGGCAAGATACAACCCATCGGAATATCATATAAGGCAACCTTGCTGGTGAATATGCCAGAATGATGGATAGATGAGCGATGCTGCTTGATGATGGCGGCGTGGAGGTTTGCATGAAGGTTCACGTAGGACGGACAACGCTTCTGTTGGCATCTGTCGTGACAGTTGCGGCTGGGGCAATATCGGCACGACCGGCTCCACCGACGGCTGCGAAATCCAGTATCGGGAATACTGGCGCACTCGCTAAGTCTGCCGTGAAAATTCTGCAGGAAAACTGTGTCGCATGTCATACAGGTGCGAATCCATCCGGCAAGCTCGATCTCTCCTCGCGTGCGGGTTTACTGCGCGGTGGCGTCAGCGGAGCATCCTTCAACAAGACCAAACCTGAAGCGAGTTTGTTGATTCGCGCGATGCGTCACGATGGCCGTTCAATGCCTCCATCCTCGAAAGTGGGCAGGTCGGATACCGACACGGTCGCAAAGTGGATGGCTGCTGGCAGTCCATGGGCGGAGACGGGGATTGTGATCAAGTCTGGTCCTCCGCAAGTCGATGACTATGCGCGAAACTGGTGGTCCTTCAAGCCTGTTCGGACCGTTCCTATGCCAAAGGTAAAGGATACGAAGTGGGGCAAAGCGCCGATTGACCGCCTCGTCCTCGCTAAGCTTGAGCAAAATGGTCTAAAGCCGAACGCTCCTCTAAATCGTGCGCAGCTGCTGCGACGGGTTTCGTATGACCTCATCGGCTTACCTCCAACAAAGGCTGAAGTGGAAGCATTTATCGGTGATAAATCGCCCAATGCCTTTGCGAAGGTTGTCGACCGCCTGCTTGCAAGTCCTCACTACGGTGAGCGCTGGGGACGTCACTGGCTGGATCTTGTCCGCTATGCCGAGACAAACTCATTTGAACGCGATGGCGATAAGCCCGATGTCTGGCGCTACCGCGACTACGTGATCAAGTCGTTCAATGATGACAAACCCTACGATCGGTTTGTGAAGGAGCAGCTTGCCGGTGATGAAATGCCGGATGCTGGCACGGATGGCTTGATAGCGACCGGGTATTACCGCCTCGGACAGTGGGACGATGAGCCTGTCGATCCTGAGCAGGCCCGCTTTGATGAGCTGGATGACATCGTGACGACGACGGGGCAATCCGTTCTTGGTCTGAATGTCAACTGTGCCCGCTGTCATGACAGTAAAGTCGATCCGCTGCCTCAGCGGGATTATTACCGGATGGTAGCTTTCTTCAATAGCATCAACCGCTATGGCAATCGATCGCATGAGAGTGTCATGGAACGTTCGATGCGTCCGATTGCATCCAAGGATGTCGTTGCGAAGTATCAAGCCGATCTTCGCGCGCATCGTGAAAAGCTCCAGCAGCTCGATCGGACCATTCGTGGCATCGAGCAAAAGGCACAGAAGACCTTTATACCGGTTGAGAATCAGGAGTTTCGGGATGAGTTCAAGCGACCAGGTCTGCTAAAGCTTCGTGTCCCAAATGTGATTTCTCAGGCTGAGTATGATGACTACATCCGCTTCCTGAAAGAACGCCAGGAAACACGGGAAAACCCGCCACCTGGTCTTGAAACAGCACTCTGTGTGACAGAACCAGGGGCGAAGCCAAAGGAAACATTTGTGCTTGCACGTGGGTCCGCTGCAGCACCAACGGAAAAGGTTGAACCTGGGTTTCCAAGCGTGCTCGTGGCACTGGATGCTCCTGTTGAGCTCAACCCGGATGGCTCACCAACCACAGGGTTGCGTTCACAGTTCGCCGATTGGGTTACACAACCATCCAATCCACTGACAAGCCGTGTGATTGTCAACCGGATGTTCCAGCATCACTTCGGACGGGGAATCGTACGTACGACCAGTAACTTTGGATACACCGGTTCGAAACCAACGCACCCTGAGCTGCTGGACTACCTTGCCGGGCGGCTCGTTTCTGGTGGATGGAAACTCAAAGCCCTTCACAAAGAAATTCTTCTTAGTAACACGTACCAGATGTCCAGTGCACCTAGCGCTGCTGCATTAAAGAAGGATCCTGAAAATGAGCTGCTGTGGCGGGTCGATATGCAGCGACTGGAAGCGGAATCTATCCGGGACTCGATTCTCACTGCATCCGGCCAGCTGAACCTGAACATCGGAGGACCCAGCGTTCTCGTTCGCATCCCGGATGAAGTCCTCGCTGGACAGAGTGTTCCGGGAGCAGGGTGGGGGCTTTCCAGCCCTGGCGAACAGGCTCGTCGTAGCGTTTATGTCAAAATTAAGCGCTCACTGACGGTTCCTCTCTTTGCCGCATTCGATGCAGCTGATACAGACACCGCATGCCCGGTTCGTAACACAACCGTTGTCCCAACGCAGGCGCTATCGCTCTTGAACTCGCAGTTCATCCAAGAACAGGCTGGTATCTTCGCCAAGAATGTTGCTGAAAAGTACACAGAGCCAGCGGAACAGGTTACCGAAGTGCTGTGGCGCGTTCTTCAGCGTAAGCCAACCACTGTTGAAGTCAATCGCGGCACTGGCTTTATTGCAAAGATGACTGCAACCAATGGGAACAATCGCATGGATGCCCTGAAGCAATACTGCATGGTTGCACTGAACCTCAACGAGTTCATTTACATCGATTAGGAGACCACAATGTCAAATACTTTCTGTGGACGAACACGTCGTCAATTTATCTGGGAGGTCGGTGCTGGCTTCAGCGGAGTAGCCCTGGCAGGGATGCTAGACAACGGCTTTTACGCGAATCAGGCATTTGCAGCCGATGGCAAGACGGCCTTTAAGAATCCTCTCGCACCAAAAGCTCCGCACTTTCCGGCCAAAGCGAAAGCCGTTATCTTCCTCTACATGTATGGTGGTCCAAGCCATATCGATACATTTGATTACAAACCCACGATGTACGGGCGAGACAATCAGACCATCGAAGTCAAGACATTTGGGCGTGGTGGACGTCGCAATGTGGGCCGGATTGTTGAGCCACGCTGGAAGTTTAAGCAGTACGGGGAATGCGGTAAGTGGGTCAGTGACCTCTTCCCAAATGTTGGTAAGCACGTGGATGACATCGCATTTGTCCATTCGATGACGGCAGACTCGCCGATCCATGGCTCAGCGATGCTGCAGATGAACAGTGGCAAGATTCTAAGTGGATCACCCTGTATGGGCTCGTGGATCAACTACGGTCTGGGTACCGTGAACGAAAACCTTCCGGGGTTTGTTGTGATGCTCGATCCCCGTGGCGGCCCAATTTCAGGTCCTAAAAACTGGTCTGCTGGCTACATGCCTGCAACCTACCAAGCAACGGTTATCTCGGCCACAAACAACCCAATCTTGGACCTCAAGCGCCCTGAGTCGGTTGCTGCGGACTCACAGCGCCAAATGTTGGACACACTCCGACAGTACAACGATGAGCATGAGATTCCAAGGGGTGACAACTCGAACCTAAAGGCGCGTATTGCGTCGTATGAGCTGGCCTACAAAATGCAGTCGAGTGCTCCTGAAGCAACCGACCTGAGCAAGGAACCTGAGCACATCCAAAAGATGTACGGTCTTGACAACCCGCGCAGCGCCGCATTTGGTCGTCAGTGCCTAATGGCACGCCGCTTGGTGGAACGCGGTGTACGCTTCATCCAGATTTATTCTGGTGGCAACCATAACGATGCAAACTGGGATGCCCATGGTGACCTGTTTGATAACCACACCCTCCATGCTGGAGAGACCGATAAGCCAATCGCCGGACTTCTAGAAGACCTCAAGCAACGTGGCTTACTGGATTCAACATTGATTGTCTGGGGCGGTGAGTTTGGTCGTCAGCCTGTCGCTGAATATGAGCGCGGCACCGGGCGTGACCATAATGCATATGGCTTCACGATGTGGATGGCCGGTGGTGGCGTCAAGGGTGGCGTTTCTGTGGGCCAGACCGACGAGCTCGGCAGCAAAGCAGTCGAGAATCCTTATCAGGTCAAGCACCTCCACGCTACGATGCTAAACCAGCTTGGTTTTGATCCTAACAGACTGTCGTTCTTCTACGGAGGACTCAACCAGAAACTTGTTGGTGTGGAACATACCAACACTATCAAGGAAGTTATCGCATAGACGTTTGCGATATCGGTTATGCGACAGCCCCGCTCCCGCGGGGCTGTTTTTTTACGCCTCCCTGTACGCTGAACAGCACTGATGTAAATCAAGGTAGACCACCCGGGCCAGAGCACGACAAAGAAAAACAGCCTGCCAAATCACTGGCAGGCTGCATCCTATAATCCGAATCCCGATGCCTTACTGCATATGGAGAAGCTGTACCTGAACAAAGTCATGGATTAGGAAGTACATCCGGCCAATCAATAGGGACATTCTCGCCATAATCGTTGAGCCAAACAGCGCCCCAAAGGCAACCATCAGGGTGTAGCGCCCAAACTTGCTCACCGATGGAATCACTTTGCCCTTCTGCTCGAATGAGAAGAAGAAGTAGGTCATCACCGATGCCAATATCACCATGAACAAAACATTGTTCAAAGCAGCACTGAATGGCGTCAAGCCGTAGGCGCCAGGCTGGTTGACTTCCGGCAGATCCATCACAGCCTTGCTGGCTGCAGTCCTAAACTTAGGGAAGTAATCTGCGGCAAATGCTTGGAAGGTCTGCCCAGCAGTCGCTCCAAGAAAGAGGCCGAAGATCAGACGACTCATCCAGGAGTTCTGCTTTGAATAAATCATGTAGAACATCATCGCGGCCGGAATCGCAAACAACATCCACCAGCGACCCTCGATCATCATCAGTGTCCACCACTGAGGACGCAGAATGTCATTCCAGGCGGCAGAAATGGAGTATCCAGCCGCAAGCCCAAGGTACAAGTGCTCAAAGAAGCGGAATACCTTGTTCTCTTTGTAGAGAATCGAATAAATGCCCAGTGTGCTTGCGACACCCAGAAGGATGACAATGAGCTTTACTGTTTCTTCCTTCACTTTGTCGCTCCTTGCTGACGCTTACGGTCCTGAATCATCCCAACATTTCCAAGGATGATCAGCAAAATGATAAGCAAGTGGGAATAGGACAGCGATGCGCTGGCACGCGTCGCAAACCCAGGGCGCTTCATCAGCGTTTCGAACTCATTGGCTCCCTTGAGACCAACAAGCATTCCTTGTAGCTGGCCTGTTTCAAGCATCGGGTAAGCCTCGTTAGCCATAACCGATGTTGGACAGAACAAGGTTGCGATTGGAGTTGTTCCTGCGCGCTGAAAGAATTGAACCCAGTACTTCACTGTGTCGGCAGCCGCATACTCGATAATCAACCCGACATCATCTGCCTTCTTGTAGTTGGCCATGACAGGAATCGTCGAGAGCTTGGTTCCCTTCACATCAGTGCCCAAAGCACCGTGAAGGTCATTGACCATTGCTTTCAGGAGGGATTGGATACCTTGCGGTGGTCGGAAGCCCCAGTTAACCCAGTCTTCACCATACTTATAGCCGGCTTTGTCAGCAATCCGCTGCGCGGTAGAGCCGCCTAGGTCGCGTCCCTGAGGGTCATTGAAGGCAAAGATCGCAAACTTCATCCGCTTTGAAACGATGAGATTCAACGTTGCTTCTAGCTGGCTTAAGTTTTCCGCAAGTGTTCCAGATCCAAAGTTACACGAGATGATAACCAGTTTGTCTTTGGTCTTAGGATCCGTAGACACGGTTTCGATTGTCTCGTAAAAGGACTTTGTGGGAGGTGTAATCGCCGGAGGTGGCAGAGGAACATTTACCAAGAGCGGAATCGAAACCACTAACGCAAGCAGCATGTATAGGACACGTCGGTCCAGCTGAGGGATTCTCATAGTTCCTCCTCGAAGTACGATCCGCGTTCAAGGGAAAGCCAGAGGCGCAGTGCTGTTGCAAGGCCGCCGACGCCAAGACCGAAGTCGATGGCCATAATGGCTGGAGAGTTGACCTTCTTCAAGATCCAGTTGGCCATATTTTCGACGCGAAGGTTTGCTGTCAGTCCCTCATTCGGGATTGCATTGGTGATTGCCTGACCAATGGCTACCTGACCGAGCATGATAATGCCTGCGGAAACCAACAGGATCGTTGCTTCCGTTGATCGAATACGGAAGGCTCTGTAGGCAGCGGAAACAATGTAGAACGCGATGATAGAGAACATCGTCGCATCTAGGCTTTTCATCAAGCCGGAATACGCAAATTCGTTCAGCTGATGTACCCATGGAGACTTGATGTATTCCTTGCCGATGTGCGCGATGACCATCACGATCATGCTAACGATCAATACAAGGGAATATGCCCAGCCGGATTGCGTTCGTGCCACCTTACGCATGTGTATCGAGACGAGGGAATACACTCCGAGGCCCAGTGCGAAGGACTGTAACACAGTGGTGATGTCTGAGAATGGCTTGATATACGATGTGAGGAAGTTCTTTTGATCGCTTTCAGGACCGCTCACTGGCCAGAAGAACTCTAGCGCATAGAACAATCCTGCGGCAAACGTCACTGCCATAATCAATGGACGTCGAAGCTTGGTTGGAACCAGTGTCAGCGCAAAGAAGAGGATGACGGAAACCACTGCCGCACCCGCAAGATGGGTGTAGAGAGCAGCTCCGTGTTGTACCTGAAACATCACTTACCTCCCTTTGCTGGAGAATAGTAGCTTGCCGCCGGCATGTCCTTGTCCTCAAACAAGTTTTTCACCAGAGGCATCTTGGCCATTGTCAGGAGGAAGCCCAGCATCACAGTCACAAGAATTCCGATTTTGACCCTGTCCTGTCCAATCATCGAACCAAGCAATGTGGGCTGGCGGGTGAGGTAGGCCGTTGCAGCGTAGTATTCATCCCCGATGATGACATAGTCGCAGCTGGCAATAAAGAATGGAATCTGGGTGGTGCTCGGCGTACCGGCTACTTGAATCGCTCCCACCATATTCGCGTTCTCAGCCATAATCAACGATTCCGCGAAGAAGGTTCCGAAAAGGAATGTTGCAGCATACTGCTCGCGCTGGATCATCCCCGCGACGCCAGCTGCATACGCAAACTGCTGGTTGGAGAGATACCGGACATCATCGGATGAAAATGCATCACTACGCCCAGCTTTGTTGTATGCCGAGCTGATTGCATCTTCGGCGATCGGCAACAATGCCGCTTCGTAGATCGGCATCTGAACCTTGGTTCCGTACCGTGCGGCGGCAGATGCGATGTTGGTACAAATCGCGAGTGCCTGCAGCGTCACGACATCGATGCCGCCAAGGCCGGATGACAACAGAATTCCGCGCCCCATCTCAACGGCGCGTCCGACAGCTTCATCAATAGCAGTCAATCCCGGGATACGGCGGATAAACAATTTCTTGCCACGCTGTGCTGCGATGACTGTCCAGACGATTACGGCCGAAATGACAATCAGGATTACACGGGCTGGCCATGTTGCATGGTTCATTTAACTGGGAGCCTCTCCTCGGGAAACATCGTTAAGACCACCGGATTTGAGTACGGTCAATTCTTCGATTCTTTGTATCAGACATTCAACTCCGTCCCTTGATGTCAACAGCGACTTTGCTTGTTCCATCCGCGCCAAACCAAACAGCGGGCCAAGGATTGGAGTCATTACAACCACACCAGCACCCATTGTATGGGCAAGCGGCCTGTGCATGTCCAGTGCCAATATCGCAGGGACAGAGAGACCACGCTTTACGACGAACTCTGCGAGTGACTGAATCAAGGTCTCACGCTCAGCCGCTGGAAGCTCATCCTCATTCAGGGAAAATGCATTACGAAGGTTCATGTCGCCAGTCCTTCCCGCATCAGCTCCATCCGCTTAGTAATCACTGCACGAACTGCCGCATCGTTTCCACGCGGATTGATACGGATCCCGCGGAACTGGTCTAGACGACTCGGGAGACGGAGCGTTGAAACGAAAAAACCATCCCGACCCGCAGATGCACGACGAACATCGGTCCACGCGATATGGCGATTGAAGAACGGGAGGCATTTTTGCGAGATACCTATGTCGTCTATCGTGTACGTAACAGGGAAGAGGAACTCGCTCATGGCACTCGTCAATGCGACTAAGGGCAGCAAAAGTGCGGCTGGGACAGGAAGGAAGTACCACCAGGCGAGCATCGCTGCTCCGTATCCGATGATAACCAGACACAATTTCGCTGGCATTTCCTTGGCCAGATGAATGGTCCACGTCAATACCGGGCCATCCGACACAGCGTCCTGCGCGGGAAAACCAAGTCGGTTATTGTCAGCTTGATGGCTTTGCACTGCGGCGCAATTATAGGATGTAAGAACATCGTAGTCAACGCAAACCGCAGGTAACTACAGGATTCCTTAAGCTCTCCCGGTAGAATAATGGACATGCGCAAATCTGTTGCCGTTCTTGGCTCAACCGGATCGATTGGAACGCAAACACTCGATGTCATTGAGCGCATCGGTACAGATCACATCGATGTCCTACATCTCGTGGCAAATCGAAGCTCACCACTGCTCGCGGAGCAGGCAAAACGTTTCCCACAAGCGACGGCGTCCGCCACACTCACCCATGGACCATCCGTTCTCGTCGATGCAGTCATGGACCCGCGTGTTGACACCGTTGTTGTCGCCGTAAGCGGGGCTGCGGCTCTCGAGGCGACTATCGCAGCCTGTAAGCGCGGACTCCGAGTCTGTATTGCGACAAAAGAGGTTTTAGTTGCGGCAGGTGCACTTGTGATGCAGCTAGCCAAGGACCATGGCGCAACGCTGCTTCCGATTGATAGCGAGCACTCAGCTTTGTTTCAGGCGATGCAAGGCTATGGACCAGAAACCATCGACCGGATGCACCTCACGGCTAGCGGCGGCCCATTCCGTACCTGGTCGGCTGAACAGATTCAGAACGCAACCATTTCCGATGCCCTCAATCATCCAACATGGAAAATGGGCGGAAAGATAACCATTGACTCAGCATCGATGATGAACAAAGGCCTTGAGATCATCGAAGCGTGCTGGCTTTATGGAATCCCGGAAAGCCGCGTCGATGTCGTCGTGCATCCGCAATCGATTGTGCATTCGCTGGTCGAGTTCACGGATGGCTCCCTTCTCGCCCAGATGGGATATCCGGATATGCGCCTGCCTATCCAGATTGCGCTCCTGCATCCAATCAAGCTGGATACTGGCATTCCCCGATTGCACCCAACCCAAATGGGGACGCTTACGTTTGAGGCCCCCGATACTGGAAAATTCCCTGCTTTGGAACTTGCACGGCAAGCGATGCGTAATGGCGGTACGGTACCCGCTGTTATGAATGCTGCGAATGAAGCCGTCGTTGCTGGCTTCCTGGACAACAAGTGCTCGTTCGCCCAAATGCACGACATCGTCGCTGATGCGATGGAAGCGGTGCAACGTTTGGATCCGATGAGCTTAACGGACATTTTGGATGTCGATACACAGGC
>CAIWTR010000174.1 GCA_903915615.1 uncultured Armatimonadota bacterium | reverse complement strand
CGTTTTTATCCTCGCGGATGACCTTGGCTATGCAGATACCGGCTACACAGGACAGCGGGATATCCGGACACCCAACCTGGATGCGATGGCACGCGATGGCATCCAGTTCACCCGTGCCTACACAGGCGCCCCCGTTTGCGCGCCAAGCCGTTGCACCTTGCTCACCGGAAAACACACCGGCCACGCCCGTATCCGCGGGAATGGTGTCTACCAGCTGCGCGAGTCCCCGGATGACATTTGCATTGGAGATGTTCTCAAGGCCGCCGGGTACACGACAGCCTTGATTGGTAAGAGTGGCCTCTCGGGCAACATCGATGATGGTGGCCATCCAAACCGCAAAGGCTTTGACCACTTTGTCGGCTTTGTAAGCCATGCCGCCGCGCATCGGCATTACCCGGTGACGATGTACAAGAACGGCAAGACCCTCCCGATGCCGGGAAACCAAGGTAAGGATGGCGCAACCTACGACAACACGGTTTTCCTCAAGGAATCCCTGAATTTCATCCGTGAGAATGCAGCAAAGCCATTCTTTCTCCACATCGCGCCGACAATTCCACACGCTGACCTCGCCGCACCCGAGCAGTTCATCAATATGTACCGCGGCAAATTCACCGAGGAACAGTCTCCAGGGGGAGCCTATCGGAAGACTGCTGAGCCAAAGGCAACCTATGCTGCGATGGTCACGTACCTCGACCATATGGTTGGGGAGGTTTTGGCGACGATTCGGGATGCGGGAATTGCCCGGAACACCCTGGTCGTGTTTGCGAGTGACAACGGGGCGATGCAGGAAGGCGGCTACCTTCGAAAGTGGTTCCAGTCGAGCGGCGACCTACGCGGTGGGAAGCGCGACATTTATGATGGTGGAATTCGCACAGCCCAGCTTGCTTGGTGGCCGGGGGTGATTCCAAAAGGAAGCAAGACAGAGCTCCCGACCGCATTTTGGGACTTCCTCCCAACTGTTTGTGACCTAACGGGCGCGAAGGCACCCGCGGGGCTTGATGGCATCAGCTACGCGCCGACGCTCCACAAACGGTACGGCAGGCAGGCCATACACGATGTCCTTTATTGGGAGTTTCACGAGATGGGTGGGCGGCGCGGCGTCCTCCTGGATGGTCGGTGGAAAGCAATCCAGTACGGGGTAAATGCGGCCAAGCAGGGTGATGTGGAGGTGTATGACACGCGGGTTGATCCATCCGAGAAGCGTGACATTGCGCGGGAGCGCCCTGACTTAGTCGATGCAGCAAAGCAGGCATTTGCACGTGAGCGCACAGTCGATCCGGAGTATCCATTTAAGGGCTAGTCGTTGATAAACAAAGAAATATCCCCACCAGCCTAAACGACAAGTGGGGAATTCTAACTAGGCACACACAAGACGACGACACGCTAACCCGCGACGTGGATAACCGGCCCTCTTCTGCTAAACCCTGTAACTGACGTATGCCACGTCATATAAGTCATTGGAATAAAAATCCCCACCGGTCTAAGTGACTAGTGGGGACATACATCACAATCAAAACTCTAACAAGTTAACCCGCGACGTGGATAACTGGCCTCTCATTCGACTTCTGCACCGCCCGGCGCAAAATTTCGTGTGTCAATGGTGCAATGTCTCCCTGCCCTGACAGGAAGAACTTCGCAAGGAAGAGCAATGGACTTGACTCAATCCAGTGGAAGTAGACATGCGGGCGTCGATTCGTGATGGTCGCAACTTTGATCATCAAGGCAGCGATGCCATTTGGCACAGCAACTCCCTTGCAGCGCAGCACCCAGAAGCCACCCACTTCATGGCCTTCCACCATCAAGGTTGTCCTAAACTCAGAGCTGTCGCCCACATAGACCTCAACAAATGCCGTTTGAGCTTCCTGTGAGAAGTGATGCAACCAGCTGGCTTCCCGTTCACTTGCCGAGTACTCGTGTGCATCTCCCGCATCCGGGTGGTTCGCGATAAACCGCATCTCACCCGTCTTCGCCATCTGCTCAATCATCCACTGTGCTTTTTCATCCAGGATGACATCTTTGACGCGAAGCTCCGTTACACGCCACATCCGGCTTACAAATGCAATCGCGAGAATCGCAAAGATGAAGAACGATGCGATTTTGACACCATCCGGGCGTTCCACAACGTTGACAGCCGTCGTGTAAAGGAAGACCAATGCAATGACGCCATACGGGATG
>CAIWTR010000173.1 GCA_903915615.1 uncultured Armatimonadota bacterium | reverse complement strand
ATCTCATCTTGCGGAAGGGTGTGCTTACCAGCGCTCTTCGCAACGCTTATACGCTCGGCATCCCGGCGGGCAAGTGCGAGGATTTCGTCGGAGACAAGGCCATCGTGGACGATGACATCCGCTTTGTGCATGCACTGCAGCGCCTTTATCGTGAGCAGCTCGGGATCCCCCGGGCCCGCACCTACGATATAGACCTCCCCGGTTGCATCCGTCCCCCCTTTGAGCAGGGTCGAAAAGAGCGTGTCTGCGTCAGAACGCTTGCCCGCCGCGAGAACACCCGGAATCGGCCCCGTGAAGAACATCTCCCAAAACCGTCGCCGTTGGTCAAATGGCAGCGCATTTTTCACACGTTGACGCATTTCTTTAGCAAACTGGCCGGCAAGCGCCACAGATGCCGGTATCCATGCCTCCAGTTTTTCGCGCAGCTGACGGGCGAGGACGGGCGCGTGGCCGCCACTGCTAATACTGATGATAATCGGTGAGCGGTCAATGATCGCGGGGAAGATAAAGCGGCTGTGCGCCGGGTCATCCACGGCATTGACCAAAATACCCGCTGCCTCACAAGCTTTGAAAATGACATCGTTGAGTGCTTCACTATCGGTGGCTGCGATTACCAGACGTGCCCCTTGGATGTCCGCGACATCGAAGGCCCGCGCTATAACTGTGAGTCCCGCTTGTGGCAGCGTCGAAAAGCCGGGATCGACTTCCTCACCGATGACCGTCACGGATGCGCCAGCCTCGAGCAGCAGCCGCGTCTTACGCAGCCCAATCTCACCCGCGCCAACGACGAGGACGGGCTGTTTGGTGACATCGATATAGAGTGGCAGAAACTCCATCGTCAGACACCACCTTCAGACTTCACGTGAAGCCCACACTCACGGACAAGCCCGCCAAAGCGCGTTTCGTCTTCCGTCATCCCGAGTGTCAGCGGACGGGTTGAGTGTGTATCCCCGATACTGACATAGCCCCGCTCAAACAGCGGGTGGTACGGGAGAGCATGCAGCTCGAGGTAACGGTGAACATCCTGCTTTGTCCAATCCGCAATAGGCTGGACTTTAACGCGACCCGCTGCTACATCGATAAATGGAGTCTCAGCACGACTGCTGGCCTGCTCGCGCCGGAGGCCGGTAAACCAAGTTGTAACCCCAAGCGCATCGAATTTGGCATCGAGAGGCGCGACCTTATTCCGGTGGTTGTAGGCCTTGATGCCATCAATTCCCTGCTCCCACTGCTTTCCGTAGCGGGCTTCCTGCCACGCAGGTGAGAGCTCAGCGCGGCAAACCACGAGATTCAGATTCAGTCTGGATGTCAGCGTATCCATAAACTGATACGTCTCGGGAAACAGATAGCCTGTATCAACGACCACGACGGGAATCCCGGGAGCGTGCTGTGTGACCAAATGGAGCATGATGGCGGCCTGCACCCCGAAGCTGCTCGTCACCACGTGCAGCCCCGGTGTGTGTTCAATGGCCCATGCGACACGTGCATCCGCAGACAGCCCCATAAGGAAGCGGTTCGTTTCCTCGAGGGCTGTGCCGGTTGACAAGTCCGCTGCGGTTAGCACCTTTTAGGCTCCGACAATCCCGGCGCGGTGGACAAAGTCACCAAAGCGCTCACCTGCGGTTCGCTCGGCGGAATAGCGTGCGAACAGCGCATCGGTTTCCGCGAGGATTGTCGCTTCCGTGATGTTTTCCTTGTAGAGCGTGTTCAGCCGCGTGCCGAGGCCATTGCCACCAATATGCATGTTGTAACGACCGGGTGCTTTGCCGACAAATCCGATTTCAGCGACATACGGACGCCCACAACCGTTTGGACAGCCGGTCATGCGGACAACGATGGCATCCTTGTCGATGCCATGCTTGACCTGTAATGCTTCGTAGTGCGTGATGAGCTCCGGGAGGTAGCGCTCAGCCTCTGCCATCGCAAGTGCGCATGTTGGAAGCGCCACACAAGCCATCGAGTTTTCGCGGAGCACCGTAAGCGTGCGGCCGTAGAGACCGTGTGCCCGCGCGATGTCTTCGATTTGCTTACGGTCATCCGGAGCGACCCCTGCAACAATAATGTTCTGGTTTGCCGTCATCCTGAAATCGCCTTTGTGCACCTTTGCGATTTCAAGTAAGCCCGTCTTGAGCGTGCGTCCCGGGAAATCCAGAATGCGTCCATTTTCGATGAAGAGCGTCAGGTGATGCTTACCATCCTCGCCGGCAACCCACCCAAGGCGATCGCCCTGCTGGGTAAACGTAACGGGCACAGGAGGCGCAAAGGTGACGCCACTCCGCGCTTCGACTTCCTTGCGGAAGGTATCGACGCCCATCCGGTCGATGGTGTATTTGAGGCGTGCATGCTTGCGGCTCTCGCGGTTGCCAAAGTCACGCTGCGTTGTCAGGATTGCCTCGGCGACCTTTAGGGTGTCATCCGGATGGATAAAGCCAAGGTCGCTCGCAAGGCGTGGATAGGTATCAGGTTCTCCATGGGTTGCGCCCATGCCACCGCCGGCAGTTACGTTGAAGCCCGTGAGGACACCATTCTCTGCAATCGCGATAAACCCAAGGTCGTTTGTGTAGACATCTACATCGTTGTGCGGCGGAACCACGACAGCGGTCTTGAACTTACGTGGGAGGTAGGTTGGACCGAAAATGGGCTCGTCCTCAGGCTCGGAGGTTACGACCTTTTCGTTGTCAATCCAAATCTCATGGTAAGCGCGTGTCTTCGGCAGGAGGTGCTCGCTGATGCGAACCGCCCAAGCATAGACTTCTTTATGGAGGCTT
>CAIWTR010000172.1 GCA_903915615.1 uncultured Armatimonadota bacterium | reverse complement strand
CGTACGGACCGTTCAAAGGTCTCAATCGTGACAGGAACCGACGTCTTTGTTTGTTCATCCTGACCAGCGGCCGGCACACGAACAGCAAAAGCTGCTACTGAAAGTGCAAGACCGATGGCGAGGGCACCATTGCGAGCCACCATAGTGCATCGTATCCATTCGGTATCACCAGATGCAATGGCAAGACCGGCAATTATGCCCTGTTGCAGCGATTCACCCTCGAAATACGGCTTGGTGACTATTTTGTCCCGGTTGCCTTCTCAAATGCCGTTCGACCACCAACGACAGGGATGGAAATCCGTGTCGCCGATGGTCGTATTTTTGTTAGTTACGCGGCTTTGAGCAGAGGGTGAATATCATTGTGCCCTGTTCCAGCGATTCACCCTTGAAACACGGCTTGGTGACTAATTTGTCCCGGTTGCCTTCGCAAATGCCGTTCGTCCACCAACGACAGGGATGGAAATCCGTGACCCTGATGGTCGTATTTTTGTTTGGTACCCAGCTCTGAGCAGTGGGTGAATCTCTTTGTGCCTTGCTAAAGACATTCACCTTCGAAATATGGCTTGGTGACTATTTTGTCCCGGTTGCCTTCGCAAATGCCGCTCGTCCACCAACGACAGGGATGGAAATCCGTGACCCTGTGAGGTCAAACTTCAGCTCTGTTCCAGCCTTTGGCCACAGCGTGAATTCCTTATCACTCGAGAGAATCATCAGAGCAATCCGCTTGCCTGCCGGGATAACCTGGTCATCCGGCTGCAAGTCAAATGTGACATTTACAAACTGGCCCTTCTTGAGCGGCACACCACGTTCCATCGCGTGATAATCACCACTACTCACCAGAGACTTCGCATTTTGCGGGTCTGCCCAGCCACGGGTGATCAGATTCGATGTTCCAATCTGGCCATCCGCGAAGGGGAGCTGTACAAGGTAGACCGAAAGGTTTGCAGCGGCCGCACTCGATGAGAGGCGTACCGTGACCCGCGCAGTACCCGAAATGTGAACAGGTTCCAGCAGCTCCGGCGTGGCGTAGAGGAGGCGATTCGCCGATGCAGGAGCTTTCGCCAAGGTTGGTGCATCGATGGCGACATCGTCAATCAGCTTCTCGACGGCTTGACCAGTTACCTGGGTGAAGGAAAGCCCACCAAGCGCGGAGCCGCCCTTGGTTGGATGAAGCACGACCTGCGCCGCATCGGGATTTGGATAATCTGCATAGGCTGTCGGCGCCATCCCGTTACCACGTGGAGCACCCGCAGGCCGCTCACGAACCACATACGATTTCGGGCCTGATTCGATGCCGTTTTCAACGCCATAGAGAAACCTGCTAAACCACTTGTTCATCAGCTCAAGCGGCGGATCGCCTCCGTGGCCGCCTTGATGGAAGTACTGAACAAGGGGGACTTTCCCACGTACGGCGTTGCTGATGCGAACACTGTGCTCTGGAACGACATTCCAATCATTGAAAGCATGCGCCATAAGAACTGCACACTTGATTCCGCCAGTGAACTTTAGCAGGTCACGCTCAGCCCAGAACGCATTGTAGTCGCCCGTAAGGCGGTCCTGATTCTCTGCAAAGATTCCATCGCGGTACAGCTTGTCGTTCTGAGGACGGTTGGCGGGATTTCCACTGTGGATGAAATCATAAAGCGAGTCGATGTCTTCGCCCAGCCACCCTCCAGGGTGACGAACCAGCCCATTTGAGCGGTAATAGTGGTAATAGCTTGTGTTTGGAGCAACCGGGATAATCGCTTCGAGGCCCTTGACGCCGGTTGTCGCGGCTGCAACGGGAATCGTGCCGTTATACGATGTCCCCGTCATTCCTACCTTGCCAGTACTCCATGTGGCCTTGATTTCTGTGGTGCCATCGATGGTTGTAAAGCCTTTTGCCCTGCCATTCAACCAATCAATCACTGCCTTCGGCGCGAGACGCTCAGGCGCTCCACCAACCGTCGGGCTGCCCTCAGATAAACCTGTTCCTGGTGCTTCCGAGTGCACAACAGCAAAGCCACGCGGAACCCATGTACCGACCAATGATGCCGAAATCATCGTTCGATTGGGTTCAAACTTAACCTGGGGGTGACCACCACGCACAGGAGGAACCGCACCGAGCTCGTGGCGGACATCCCACAAAATAGAATTGCCGCTGGCTGTTCCCGCAAAGTAGGGGCTGGACTCGTAAATGACAGGCACCTTGAGTCCCGATGTCGCCGTTTGCTTCTGCCGTGTGACATCCACGTGGACCCGGTCTAACTTGCCATTCATGTCAGAGTCGAACTCAGTTTCAACCCAGAGGTGCT
>CAIWTR010000171.1 GCA_903915615.1 uncultured Armatimonadota bacterium | reverse complement strand
CTGGTCGTGATCGCCATCATCGCAATTCTTGCGGCAATCTTGTTTCCTGTCTTCGCATCCGCGCGGGAAAAAGCACGCTCCGTAACCTGCCTCAGTAATATGAAGCAGCTTGGGTTGTCGCTCTCGATGTACACATCCGACTACGATGAGTGCTACCCGATGACGGCGAACTATGGTCTTGCAAGCAAGCCGATTTGGACCGAGCAGCTGTTTCCGTACTTTAAGTCAAAGGATGTCGTGAAGTGCCCATCTGCTAAGCAGCCCGGCTATGCTGCCGACTGGAATTCGCGTGGTTACTCATCGGTCGGAATGACGGCGCTTGCCGCCTACGACCCAACCCAGGCGGAGGGCTTTGCGGATGTCCTGTCTGACGCATCTTTAATGGAAGTCGCCCGCACGCCGCTCCTCGGGGAGACACCGAATGCGCCAGCTGGTGGACCCCTCGGCCGCTATCGTGGACATAACTTTGACCCATGTGTAAGCGATTGGGTTGTTCCGGCTTCTGAAGACATCCAGCTCATCCCGCCGCGCATTGCCGACATCGACCTCGTTGCCGCAAGACCTGATCTTGCCGCCGGGCGCCTAAAGCCACTTTTTGCCCGTCACCACACCGATGGCAAAGGCAACGGCCGCGTCAATCTCATCATGGCGGATGGTCACGCAAAGTCCTACTCCGCCAACCAGGTCGCGGCGCGCGGCGCAGGCGCAAACCTGCTCTGGCGCTTCAGGAAGTGTCCGTATTAGGCTTTAGAGGTCAGGGAATGCGCTGAAGCGGGCGTGCATTTCGGGATCTGGTGTGTACGTTTCAAGCGTCACGCTTTCCCGAACTATGCTGCGGAGGTCATCGAGGTCCTTTACGATACCCAGCGAGATACCTTGCAGGAGGACATTCCCAATGGCCGTTGCTTCCACCGGCCCCGCGATCACTGTACAGCCTGTCGCATCCGCGGCGATCTGGTTGAGCAGCCGGTTCTGGCTCCCTCCGCCGACGATATGCAATACACGAATCGAACGGCCGGTCACGCGCTCCATCATCCGCAATGTCTTCCTATACTTAAGCCCGAGCGAATCCAGGATGCAGCGAATCGTCGCCCCAACGCCCTCCGGTGGCTCAACGCCTGTCGCAAGACACAGCTCACGGATAGCGCGCGGCATGTCATCCGGTGCCGCAAGGCTTGCGTGATCCGGGTCAATCACCGCCGCAAGCGCCGGTGCCTCTCCAGCAAGCCGGGTTAGCTCATCATAGGAACGCTCACGCCCAAGACGCGCATACGCGCGGCGGGATTCCTGGACCAGCCATAAACCCGCAATATTCTTCAGCAAACGCACCGTTCCGCAGACGCCGCCCTCATTGGTGACATTGAGCTCACACGCCTCCGCAGTCAATACCGCTTCCGACAGCTCAACGCCAAGCAACGACCATGTCCCGCTCGACAGATACGCCCAGTCATCCCCGGGCGTCGCCGGAACCGCCGCCACCGCACACGCTGTATCGTGGCCGCCAGGCGCGATCACCGGAATACCCTGCACCGCCGCGGGCAATGTCGCATCTGCAATTCCGCCGTACGTCGCGCCCGCGGGAAGGACATCCGGCAGAATATTCGTTGGGATGCCAAGGCGCTCAAGGACATCCACAGCCCACGTACCCGTCGTGATATCGAGCATCTGGCTGGTGCTGGCAATCGTAAACTCCGATGCCTCTACACCCGTCAAAAGGCCATGGAGAAAGTCGGGGATGAAGAGTAACTTCGCTGTCGCAGCGAGCTGCTCAGGGTGGTTTTCCGCAAGGCTTGCCAGCTGGAAGAGGGTGTTGATTGGCATCGTCTGGATGCCAGTAACCGCATAAATCTCATCCTGTGGAACCATGGCAAAGACTTTGGCAACCTGGCCATCCGTGCGTGCATCACGGTAATGCACCGGGCTTCCAACCAGCGTGCCGCCCTTACCAAGCAGCGCAAAGTCCACGCCCCAGGTATCGATTCCCACGGATGCAAATCCGCCATCCTCAGCGGCAATTCGGATTGCATTCCGAATTTCCTGAACAAGCCCCGTCGTGTTCCAGTAAAGCGTTTCCCCGATTTTGACAGGGCCATTGGGAAAGCGGTGGATGACATTCAGGGACAGCTTTCGGTCATCCGAGAGCGTCCCGATCACGCCGCGGCCGCTCTCCGCTCCGAGGTCAATCGCAAGTATTCGTGTCATCCCATCTCCTCCACGCCAAACCATCTGCACGTGCATTATCCGCCTTTATGGATGCAAGGTGCAAAGGTCAGGTAGGCTGGAGTCCTATGCAGTTCCCGCTCCGATGCTCAGATCTTAATGCGCCGAACACGTGGCAGGTCGCACCCCGCGTGTACACTTGTGGGCAAGTGACCAAAGCCGATGTCCACTATTTTGCAAATGTTGCCGGTGTCACGGCGGTGCTCAACCTGCTCCCGCCAACGCAGGAGATTTCCGATGAAGATGGCTGGTGGGCGGATGCGGGTATCGATTACGATGTGATTCCCATCATTTGGATGCAGCCAACGGTGGATGGCATTTGCGCATGTACAGAGTGGCTGGTCCGGCATAGAGATGACTGTGTGCTTGTTCATTGCTCGATGAACTATCGGGTCTCCAGCCTCGTGCATGTCATCCGCAGGCTGCGGGGAACGGTGAGCACCATTCTGGATGATGCTTGGCTTCACGATGTCTGGGAGCCGAATCCGATCTGGATGGCTCATATTGAGCTGCTTTGCGCATCGCCGGCGAGTAGGCTGCTGGATTCCGTGAGCGCGCTGGATGCCTTTGACTTTTAGGGTTTCTTTGGAGCCGGATCATCCGTGCGGCCCGTTGGGTTAGCGATCGGAACAAAGTCAAACGGTTCATTCAATGAGCTGTAGTAGCTGAAGTCACTCACCGGTTCCAGTGGGGCGTTGTAGACCTTTGTCGCGATACGGTGCAGCAGGGTAAGGGGTGAGCATTTATCAATGTCTCCGATGGCCGCTTTGTACTTCTCTGGCATACGCACGGCCATAAGAGTACCTTTGACCTCATCCATGTCCGTCCCTTTTGCTGATTCCCAGTCAAGGTTCATCCGGGGGCCATGGTCACCGATAATCACGGTGATGGTGTCGCGATGAGGCTTGGCATCGATGGCTTCGATGGCAGTGAGTACCTTGCTGTTGATCGCCTTAAGCTGCGCGACATAGGCGGTCTGGTACTTGGCTTTTCCAATCTGCTCAACGAGTTTCTTACCATCCAAAAGTGTAAATGTACGGCCATTTGGCTGAACTGGACCGCCATTTTCATCGAAGACAAACGGTGGATGCGGGGCAAGCACGTGGACAAACGTTGCCTTGGGTTCCGCGAGCTCCGTCGACATTTCCCAGAAGCGGAACACATCCCGCAGCTGCTGGCGATGTGTACGAACTCCGGTTTCATCAATAAGTGAGAGGAGGGAAAGTGGCGTGCGCTCGATGAGAAGTCGCAGGGCCGTTTCCACCTGGTAGCTCATGATGATGTTTTCGGTGGATGCGAATGTTAGGTCAGCACTTGGCATCGCCGTGAGGTTGGTACCACTCGGAATGCTGATGATTTTATGACCTTGTTTACGGAGGATTTGCCAGAGGATGGCACTGTCCACTGTGTTGGTCACAACGCCGGCCAGATCGACATCTGTTGATTTCTTTAGCTGGTCAACCGGCCTGAAATTGAGCATCGATGCGACAGAAAGCACCGTTTGTGTGTAGTTTGCGTGGCTGCGCTTCGCAACGGAGAAGCCTTTGGATTCGAGGACTTTGATGAACGGTTGGTTGTCATAGCCGTAGTAGGACTTAATGACATCATCGCGTCCGTACGCATCGAGGATCACGATTTGCAGGTCCGGTAGCTCAGCGTCAGTTGCTACAGCAGTCCTGGTCGATTTCTTTTTGATGAGATCTTTGGCAGCACCCAAGGTATGAACTGGGCGATCATCTTTATTTCCACTGGTGATGTTCTGCATATAAGCCGCGTAGTTTGCGGTCTTTAGCGCATCTTTCCATGGTGTGGTCACCAGTGGGATGAGCATTAAAGCGATGCTGATGGCCGTGAATGCACCAAATGCTTTTTGGATGTGCTTGCGGAGGAGAACGGCAAGCAATGTTCCGAGAAGTGCAAAGCCTAACCAGAGATAAGTCCCGACGGTCTCGGCATGTGCACCATCGAAGAAGTATGCGACGAGGACAGATGGGCCAACCACAAGATCACGAAATGCAAAGGTAAAGAGGATGAAGGCACTTAGCAGCATCGCCGCAAAGCGACCCGTTTCTACCTTCCGGATGCATGCGAGTGCAATGCCAGCGGCAACCGCAAACAGGGTTGCAATTCCGGCTGGCATCAGCATTATGTCGGTTGGAATCTCAAGCCGATTTACAGCTGCGAGTGTAATCAGGGGATAGAGGCAGGTCGCTACGATGGGTAATGCAAGAAGCAGCGCCTGCTTAGAAAACGATATGAGCTTGGACACAGACTCTCCACGGGGTTGGGACGGGTGTGGTTATGCGACGGTGTCCGCAGTGGGGCGGGAAGGGGAACGACCGGAAACCTGTTGACGAACTCTAGTTAAGGCTTTGGAGTGCCCTTACCAGCTTTGGTTCGGAACCAGTTGCGGAAGGTGTAGAGCAGTCCTGCGGCACTGGCAATTAGGAGCTGAGTGGCCATGCTGCCTGCACCTGGATCGAGGTATGCGGCCGCTGGCGCTTCCGTTGCTGCAACAACAACTGTCAATAGTAGGGAAAGACTGATTATATTTTGGAATAGTTTTATTTTCATTGTAGTACCGTCATCACAGACTGAATTATCGGTTGTTTGGTTCACTTATTTAGGAGAGGAAGGTCTCAAATTGCATGTGATTTAGTAGGGATAAATTCACACATCTCTGTGTCACCGATTGAGTGAACATTGTTACAACCTTAATCGTCAGATGCCGATTTTCGTTCCCGCTAATTGGATTTCCAAGGTGAGAAATTGAGTCACGGAGATGCATTTTTCCGTCGATGCTCTTCTCACCAATTTAGTGTTACGCAACATCATGAATGTTCGATGAACCGTAACAAATGGCGTAATGGTTTGCGTGGTTGATGTTGGTGTCGTGCAAAGAACGCCATGGAAGTCACCACTGCCGTTAGGGGTGTGTGAGCTTTACCCCGCGATGACATCGTTGACGACGTTTCCCTTGACATCCGTTAGGCGGAAATCATGGGTTGTCAATCAACATATGTAAATCCACCTGACCTGACTACTGAAAAATAGAATCTATCTATGGTGTCTTCAGCTACCGATGCCGTTTGCGGTGACTTAGCTTTACCCCGCGATGACATCTTTCACGACGTTTCCCTTGACATCCGTTAGGCGGAAATCTCTCCCTGCGTAGCGATACGTCAGGCGGGTGTGATCGAGGCCAAGTAGCTGTAGGACTGTCGCATGGAGGTCATGCACATGCACAGGGTGGTCGATAGCCTCAAAGCCAAGCGGGTCTGTTCCACCAAATGAAAGCCCACCGCGCACCCCGCCGCCTGCCATCCAGACCGTAAAGCCCTTGTTGTTATG
>CAIWTR010000170.1 GCA_903915615.1 uncultured Armatimonadota bacterium | reverse complement strand
CGCGCACCGCTTGTCGACGGTGATTGGAGCTGATCGCATCCTGGTCATCGATGCTGGTCGTATCGTCGATTACGGTACGCACGCGGAGCTGGTTCAGCGGCCTGGGGTGTATCAAGACCTCTACAACGAGCAGTTTAAGACGGTGGCAGACCTCACGGATGACGAAAAAGCCCGGCTGCTTGCCACCGCAGATGCGTAGTAAAGAACACATCCACATCGGCGCCTGACCGGGCATCTATAGAATCAACCCAACCTAAGGAAGCTGTGGAAGCCTCCCCGGTGTGTGCATGATGCCTACGGCATCGAGCTGCTTCTCATGCTTTGGCAGCATTGTCGTCAGCTTATTTCTCGATAATCGAAACACGAAAAAGCCCGGTTGCTCGCGACCGCGGATGCGTAAGGTACACACTCGCGATAACGCCTGACCGGGCATGCATAGAATCAACCCACACTATGGAAGCTGTGGCAGCCTCCCCGGTGTGTGCATAATGCCCGCGGCATCGAGCTGCTTCTCAAGCTTTGGTAGCTGCTCAAGCGCGACGGTACGCAGCTTTGGCAGAATGGCTGTAAGCTCCTCAATCCCGATGTTAAGCGTCTCGATGCGCGTTTTGGTAGGCATCAGAGATGAACCCATGAGGGCAAATGAACCATCCTGAATTCGGCGGACGGTTGTCATTGGAGCTGGCTCGACGAGGACACTCGAAATGTCATCCCCGCGGAGGGAGAATGCAATATCTTCCAGCGCCTTCTCGATGCTTGCGGCTTCTTTTCGCAAAGCATCCGTAGCCGTTGGGCTTTGCTCAAGCGCACTGCGAATAGCGCCAATACGACCCTGCGCGTTGTCGAGGACCTCGAGGGTTGCCGTCAGCGACTTCTGCACACGGGTGACTTTTTCACGCAGAGTCTGAATCGTGGCGCGCTCGGATGCGGTTAGCTTCTCCTCACCCTCAAGCGCAACCTTGAATGCGACCGGCTTTACGAGTTCTGTTTCCACACCCGCAATCCGCTTAGAGAGCGCTACCTTGTATTCGCCTGGCATCACGACAAACCCACCACCGCCGCCGCCACGCCCCCCGCGTCCGCCACGACCACCGGCCGCCGGCGCGCTTGATTGCAGGCCAACAGCAGTCCCCGGCATACGGAGATCCCAGGAGATACGGCGAAGCCCGGTGGACATCGGCTGGATGAGTCGCCGGACAATCTGCCCCTTGGTGTCAGTGATCGTTGCAATCAACGATGCGCCTTCTTCATCCGCTTCGGCGCGCAGCTGCTCAGCCGTCGGAAATGGGGGGTTCTCGCCCTTTTTACGCGCCTCGGCCTCAGCTTCCTCACGCTTTTGCTTCAGCGATTTGAAGCCATTCTCCTTGACCCAGACCAGGAAGTTTGCGCCGCCTGGAGGGTTTGCCGCATACCAATGTGTCTCGCCCTCAGAGCCTGTACGGCCATCAAACGAAATCCAGTTGTAGACATCCTTGACCGGGAGAATCGCCGCATCCGTATCCTTCCACGCAGACTCACCGCGGATTGCGGAGTAGTCATCCAGTATCCAGATACCACGGCCAAATGTGCCTACAACAAGGTCATTCTCACGTGTCTGAATCTTGAGGTCACGCACAGCAATCGTCGGGATGCCGCGGACTTTATGCCAAGCCTTACCTTCATCCGTGGTGACATAGAGACCCGTCTCCGTTCCGACAAAGAGCAGCTTTGGATCGACATGGTCCTGCACAATCG
This sequence comes from uncultured Armatimonadota bacterium, assembly GCA_903915615.1. Taxonomy (GTDB): domain Bacteria; phylum Armatimonadota; class Armatimonadia; order Armatimonadales; family Armatimonadaceae; genus CAIRTT01. The sequence goes on along the minus strand of CAIWTR010000170.1, from coordinate 1,435 downwards.
ACAATGCTGGCGCCGTGTCCGGGAGGTTGCCCGTGATCGCTTCCCATGTCTCGCCCTGATCGGTGCTCTTCATGACATAAGGCTTGTAGTCGCCATTTTTATGGTTGTCAAACAGCGCGTAGACGGTGTTTGCGGCATGCCTTGATGCCAAAATCCGGCCAACATATGTCCCTTCCGGAACGCCCGTGACCTTGTCCAGCTTGCGCCAAGTCTTGCCGCCATCCGGGGTGATGTGAAACAAGCCATCATCCGTGCCGGCGTAGAGCAGTCCTTCTTTCTTTGGCGATTCATCAATGGAGATGATGTTGCCGTAGAACGATGTCGACTGGCCGCGGGCGATGGTGTCGAGCTTTTGCGGCTGGCCCATGACCTTGATGTTGTTTCGGTTGACCTGTTTGGTGAGGTCGTTGCTCACAGCCGTCCAGGAGTCGCCGCGGTCATCCGAGCGGAACAAAATGTTCGCTCCGTACCAGAGGCGCTTCGGATTATGCGGGCTAATCAGCAGCGGGGAGTCCCAGTAAAAGCGCAGCGGAGGCGCGCCTTTTGCCGGAAGCGGTGCAATGCCCGTGCGCGCCCCCGTTTTGCGGTCAAAGCGCACAAGGCCGCCATCCTGCGATTCAGAGTAAACAACATCCGGATTTCCCGGTTCAACCGCCTGGTGGAAGCCATCCCCGCCCGCAGTTACAAACCACTCCGCAGAACCAACGCCGCGGGAGCTCTTGGAGCGGCTTGGGCCACCGATGCTGTTGTTGTCCTGTGTCCCGCCGTAGACGTAGTAAAAGGGCTTACTGTCATCGACGGCGATCCGGTAGAACTGCGCAATCGGGAGGTTGGATTTGAACACCCAGGTGGAGCCGCGGTCGAAAGATTCGTAGATACCGCCATCACAACCCGCAAGCATATGCCGCGTGTCGCTTGGATCAATCCAGAGTGCGTGGTTGTCGACGTGCTTGTTACGCTCACCGATATCGGTTGTCGTGCGGCCGCCATCGTTGCTGACCTGGTTTGAGACGCTCAGGATATAAATGCGCTCAGCATCCACCGGGTCGCAAATGATCTGGCCGTAGTACATCCCTTGCGCGACAAAATCGCCGCGCTTCTCCCACGTCGTGCCCTGATCGGTGGTCCGGTAGGTTCCGCTTGCGCCTGCCTGAGCTTCGACGGTTGCATAGATGTACGCCGGGTTTGCGGGGGATGCAGCAAGCCCGATACGCCCCATATCGCCGCCTGGGAGACCGCCTCGGAGCTTTGTCCAGGTCGCGCCGCCATCCGTGGAGCGGTGAATACCACTCTCGCTTCCGCCACCGATATAGGTAAAGAAGTGGCGGCGGCGCTGCCAGCTCGCCGCGTAGATGATTTCAGGATTCTGCGGGTCGACCAAGACATCGGTGATGCCCGTATTTTCCGAAACGGCGAGCATGTTCTTCCATGTCTT
>CAIWTR010000169.1 GCA_903915615.1 uncultured Armatimonadota bacterium | reverse complement strand
ATCTGGAATTCGGGCCGAACGCGCAACGCATTTGGTTTGTGCCGGCGGAAAAGAGATCTTCATCTTGGATGCTGGCGACCTTGCAAAAGGCATCGCGCGCAAGATTTGGTCGTGGACAGCAAGCCCTGAAACGGGTGTTCCTGAGAACCGGACGAAGTGGTTTGCCAACCTCGATGATGCCAAAGCGGTCAACGATGGCAAACAAGTATTGATTTCGGCATCGAATTCCGGGGTTGCCATTGTCGATGTTGCTACGCGAAAAGTTACTTGGATGGCCACGGTGCGCAATGCCCACACCGCAGAAATGTTGCCTGGCGGCATGATTGCGGTCGCAAGTTCAATCGGCGGAGATGAGCTTCTAGTCTTTGATCCCAAGTCCCAAGCGCCCGAGAGTCCAATCTGTCGAACACCACTGCCATCGGCGCATGGCTTGGTATGGGATGATGACCGTAAAACGCTCTGGGCCCTCGGCTACGATGAACTTCGCGCTTATACGATAACTTCCAAGGACCGTGCGCAGACGCAGCTGGAGCTTCGCAAAACGCATAAACTTCCGGGCATTGGAGGCCGTGACCTTCGCGCGGTGCCTAAGTCAACTGGGCTGTTGATTTCGAACAAAGAGCATGTCTACATTTTCGACCGCACCAGGGAGCAGTTCACAGAACATACAACGCTTGGCAAAATCGAGAAGGTGAAATCCATCGATGTCCACCCGGTCACGGGTCAGCTAGTGCATTCCCTATGGGGACAGAAGATAACTCTCTCCAACCCTGACAGTGAAATCAAGACGGGGAGCAGCATTGTCTACAAAGCTCGCTGGTTTACCGGCGATATCGCGGTCTCAGTTCAGGATGGAAGATAGACCAACGCAGCCTTCACGGGATTAATCAGTTCCATGGCTCCGTACAGTTCGCCAAGCGCAGAATCAGGCAAGTCTCCAACCCGTCCAAAAAGGGTAGAACCAAGCGCCTCATGGCTAGACCCAACAAAATACAGCACAGTCCCATCCTCCAATTTTTGGAGTCTCAATTGAGTCACGGCGTTCGTTGACAGGTCTGCCAAGATTTCACAGCGATAGGACTTGTCTGTAATCTCATTGATCGTGCAAAGCATGGATTTCTAACAGAAAATTCCAAAAGTAGTCTTCCCGGATAAACGCTAGTCCCGCATCACTGAATATACGCAAACTCATTCAAGGAAATGACAATCTGACACAACCCGGCGGTGGTCCCGCCGCTCTGCAAATAGCGTGTGGCATCCATTTGCTCAAGCTTGGTCGGATTGCGTCCGAGGGCACGCTCAAAGATTGCAGTAATCGTCTTAGCGTTATCTCCCGGTGTCTCCGCCGACTTTGCGAATGCCGCACACCACGCAACCACCTGCGGGTTGTTCATAAGGACCAGCGCCTGCGGTGCAACCGTTGTGGTCTGGCGCGCACCGATGCTCTGAAGCGCATTTGTGCCATCGAATGCGAGGAGGAACGGGATCAGCCGGCTGCGCTTGATGAAGAAGTAGATACTCCTTCGCTTCATCGAGACATCCAAGGTGCCAGGACCAAACTGCTTTCGGTCGAGCTCACCGCTGACAGCGAGAATCTGGTCACGGAGGTTCTCAGCCTCGATTGGCCGCGCTGCAAACCGTGACAGCAAGCGGTTATCAGGATCCAGTTTTTGCTTCTTGGCATCGACTTGGCTGGTTTGCTGATACGTCTGCGTCAAAGCCAAGCGGCGGATAAGTCGCTTGACCGACCAGCCATCTTGTTTGAACTCTGCTGCCAAGGCATTCAGTAGCTTCTCATTACTTGGAGCATCCCCGGTGGTCCCAAAGTCGCTTGGCGTCGACACGATGCCGCGTCCAAACAGCCGCTGCCAGACGCGGTTGACGGCAACGCGCGCTGCGAGGTCTCCGGCGCCGCGCTCGGAATCGAGCATCCATTTCGCAAATGCACTTCGCTGTCCGCTGGACCGCCCGCCAATCGCAGGCTCGGCCTTCCAAGTGGTCGACTCGGCGCGGGCAAGAACCGTGAGAAAGCCCTGGTTCACCACTTCTGCCTTGTTGTTTGGGTCACCGCGGCGCAGGAAGTGGGTCTGCTCGAGGTAGTCGCCACCCTGTGTGTGATTACGGATTGCCGTGACGCCTTCTGAGCAAATCATGCCGGTTTGCGTTGTTGGTTTTGGCTTTTCGGCGAGATGGGCATCCACTTTGGCCTGAAGTGCCTTCCACTCAGGGTCTGTTGTTTTAAACCATGCCTTGAGCCCGGCAGCTGTTTCGGGGGCTGCGGGTCCCGCGAGAGGCGCATCGGTTTGCTCGCTGATGCTAATCCTTGGACGGCCCATCCCGTGGCCGGTGTTCGTGTTGAATTCAAGCCGTACCGTAATCGGGAACCCCGGCGGGATGGCGGCGGGCTGCTCGAATGTGAAGACAGCCGCGTGGTCCTTGCCGAACTGTGGGTCAACCGCCCAGCCGCTGACGGGATCGCTGTCAAATGCGGCATTTACGGGTAGTCCGGCTTGCTCAAAGTCAGCT
>CAIWTR010000168.1 GCA_903915615.1 uncultured Armatimonadota bacterium | reverse complement strand
TAGCTTAAAATCTTCCGCTGGTGTCGCAAGACCGATAGCAATCCCACAGTTACCGAAGACTTCACTCGTTACGCCTTGGGAGAGGGAACTCTCCATCCCAGGAAAGATCAGGACGTTAAAGTCAGAGTGGGTATGTATATCGATGAAGCCAGGACACAAAACCTTGCCTGCACACTCAATTGTCTCGTAGCCATCCCGGACTGGGGTCAGGGTTGGTTGGGGAACAACATCGGTGATGATGTCATCATCTATGTAGACATCCGCCGCAAACCCAGCGCTTCCACTTCCATCAATCACGATGGCATTCATAAATCGAATCTTTGACATTGAGATGCTATGCTCCGGCGCTATTGGATTCCGGACCAGAGATCGCCCATTGTGCCGCAACGAGCTCGGCGTATTTTCCACCGGCGGCCAAGAGCTCGGTATGTGTACCTTGCTCTACAAGCCGTCCATGCTCCATCACGAGAATTCGGTCTGCATCGACGACTGTTGACAGGCGGTGTGCGATAGCGAATGTCGTACGTCCTTCGGCAAGGCGTGCCAGAGATTCCTGCACGGCAGCTTCTGTTTGTGTGTCGAGTGCGGATGTCGCCTCATCTAGGACGAGGACTTTTGGATTCTGGAGAATCGCCCGTGCGATCGCGAGGCGTTGCTTCTCACCACCAGACAGCTTGTAGCCGCGTTCGCCAACGATGGTGTTGTAGCCATCGGGGAGGCCAGCGATGTGTTCGTGGATTGCGGCAGCGCGCGACGCATCTTCGATTTGCAGGTCTGTTGCGGCTGGATTGCCGTAGCGGAGGTTTTCCTTGATGGTGTCGTGCAGGAGATAGGTTTCCTGCGTGACGACACCGACCAAACGTCCAAGGTTTTGAAAGCTGATGTTTCTGATGTCAACGCCATCGATGGAAACAGAGCCCGTGAGCGGGTCATGAAGCCTTGGAATGAGGAAGGCCATCGTGGTTTTGCCAGCACCGCTCGCACCAACAAGGGCCACACGCTCTCCCGGCTTTGCGGTAAAGGTTACATGGTCAAGGGTGAGGTCGGTTGAGTCCGGATCGTGCTTGAAGGTGACATCTGTGAACGACACTTCGCCCTTTGCGGTTGCGATATCGACTGGGGTTGGATGCTCAGCCTCCCGGATATCGTGCGGCATATCCAGATACTCGTAGACGCGGTCGAAGAGGGACATTCCGCTGATGACTTCGACTTGGATGTTCATTAGGGATGTCAGTGGGAAGAAGAGTCGCGACTGCAGTGCGGTGAACGCCACGATGAGTCCAATGGTCAGGCCGGTGCCGCTTGGCTGGGCCATAAAGTAGCCTGCAAGCCAATACACCAGCGCTGGCGTGAGCTGAAACGTGAGTGGAATCAAGTTGAAGAACAGCCGCAGAATCGACATCGAGCGGATCTGTGTTGCGGTCAGAGCATCATTTTCAGTGACAAAGCGGTCCAGAGCACGCTTAGACTGTCCCGTCGTTTTCAGCAGCAAAATGCCGCTCACGGACAGTGTCTCCTGCATCGTGCTCGATAGATCAGCATTCTGCTTTGCGGACTGCGTCCGTAGGTCGCCGAGCTTGATGCCGAGGCGCGCCGACATGAGTGCAAACACAGGGAGGATGCCGACGGACAGCAGGGTAAGCCGCCAGTCCATCGCAATCATTCCGATGAGTGTTGAGATAACAATCGCGACATTGCTGAGGAAGTTAGCGAGCGTATCCGACAGGACGCCTTGTACTCCTGCGACATCTCCAATCAGGCGGCTTTGGATTTCACCGGTGCGCGTGGATGTGAAGAACTTAAGTCCCATCCCCTGAAGGTGTTCGAACAAACGGTTTCGGATGTCCTTGAGGATGCGTTGGCCAAGGAGAACGCTGAGGTAGCCGTAAGCGAGGTTGAATGCTGTCGATCCAAGTGTCGCTGCGAGTGTGAGGAGGGTGTAGTGAGTGACGACATCGAGGTTTCGTGGCCCGAAACCTTCATCCACAATTTTCCGAAGGTAATAGGGCGGGAGAATGCCAGTCGCAGCACTTGCCAGTACCAATACGACAATAAGCGCCAGCGTTGGTCTGTGTTCTGAAAAAAGAGCAATAACCCGCTTGACTGTCTGTTTGTTCATCCCCTTTTTCGAAGGGGCCATCGGTGATCCGGGACGCATATGCTAGCGTACCGTGGATGCACCTTCTGTGATTGTGGATGACTTGTCTACAGGGACATCGGTGATGGTCGTCTTAGTACCGCTTGGCCAAGTGACCTCGACGGATTTGACGCTGGTGTTGGACCCAATACCTACGTGAACTCGAACATCAGATGCGCTCAAGTACGATCCGTCGGTCTGGCAATGACGCAGTAATGTCTTTCCATCTGCGAGGGTAATGCGTACAAAAGCCCCGTGCCCGCTGCGAGGAGATTTTGTCCCGACAAGCGTCAAGCGAACGTAGTGTCCAGCACTTTTCGTTTCATTATGCAACAAAACTGGCTTGCCTTCGCTATCGACGACAAGGGCATCTACGAGGCCATCATTGTCATAGTCGCCTACCGTTAGGCCGCGACCTACGATTGGTGCAAGCTTGCCGATACCGCTGGTTGCATTTCGGTCTTCGAAGCGTTGTCCCGCCATGTTTTGCATGAAGAAGATGGGCTGCGGGTATGTGGATGACTTATCGACATCCGCGATGTTGTCCTGAACGTGCCCATTGGATAACAGGAGGTCG
>CAIWTR010000167.1 GCA_903915615.1 uncultured Armatimonadota bacterium | reverse complement strand
GGGTTTCCCCGATGCCCGAGCTCATGGCCGACATTAATGCCATTTGCTCCAAGAAGCACTCCCGTCGAAAGAATCAGCCCAATCGTTTCAGTCGTTGAAAGGTACGCGGTAGATGTCAGATTTCCCAGCATCCAAACAGCGGTGTAAACAATGGGGATATTGCAATAGAGGAGAAGATCAAACCACTTGTCAGGTAACCGCCGACCAATATGGACGTTGGTTCGCTGTGATTGGGACTGGCCTAGGATTAGCTCAACAAGCGGGATAACGACGAATGCGAAAACCACTCCGGCAAATGTCCACGGGCCTCGCAAGGTAATGCCGGCAAAGGTACAAATGGGTATCAGGTATGCGCCAAGGTAACGGATGTCGTGCAACATGCTTGTTGCCGATGAGCATACCTGAAAGGCGGGATGTTGGCTTAGGACTTTACTTGTGCACCGGAGATGTCGAGGTCTGGTTTTGTGTTCCAGCGCTTGCTCCAACCTGGCTTCTCGACATTAGTCCGAAGGAGAATAGTGTTGTCCGTGTCCAAATCCGTCGTCCAAACAAAGCTCGCGCCCATAAAGTCATAGTCGTAATAAGGCTTCTTAGGGTTTACACGCTGCGTGGAATAAACCGTTGCGGCTTCCCACTTGCTGTCATCAAAGCTCGGCAGCTCCCATCCCGTAGGAAATGCAATTGTCTTGACGGGAGGACCGCTGGAAATACGTTGCACCTTCCAAGCTGCATTGCTGACCGTTCCATCGGAGAACTTGACGACAATGCCCGCATCCCCGACACGATTGCCATACTCAAATCCCGTCTTTGGATCGGCGTTGTCTTTGGCCACGATCGCGATGGTCATCGGATACTCCGGCAAAACGTCCACCTTCACAACATTGTGTGGAAGAAAGTCAATCGGATCGACGGCTACCAGCTTTCCGTTGATGTACATCGCTAACCAGTTGTCTGCATAGACCGTTGCCGTGATCGTGTCTGCCATTTCAGGTTTGACGACACCAGGTTGAGCACCGCGTTGCTGCTGGGATGTTCGGCTGTAGACGCCAGCTGAGAGCATCAAAACTGCCCCAATGACGATTCCTGTAAAGATTCGATGTCGCTTCATGGCTTCTTTTCTCCGGCCCCTTCAGGGCGTGCGTAGCCGACTTCCAATACAGATTTTCCGAGAACGATTCCCCGGATTCCTGTCAGCAAACTCTCCCGGGTCAGACGCGCGCCATCCTTTGGTTTCCACACTTCCTTTAGTGCATAGAGCGTAATGTAATACGATTTACGTCCGGGACCCTTCGAACAGGGTGGGGCGTATCCTAGGTTTCGGTTAACGGTATTGGCTCCCGCCTGCCCAATTCCCATTGCGTTCTCGGGAAGATTCGTCATACTTGTATCGAGACCTGCGAGGACCCAGTAAACGTGAGTGCTGCCATCGGGAGGATTGTGATGCATCGCCACCGCATAGCCCTTCGTTCCTTCCGGTGCGTTCGTCCAAGCAATCGGAGGAGAAATCCCCAAGCCATCACATGTAAACTTTGCCGCCAGGGTTCCATCGGTGCCAACCACAGGGCTTGTTAGTTTCAGCTTGCTTTCAGGAGCATCGGGCTCAGAAACTGCCCTGGTTGTCTGGTCAGTCTGGGGAGTCCGGCCATTTTGACCTGGCTCCCCCTGACCGCGCTGGTCCCGCTCTCCAGCACGTCCTTGTTGCCCACCCTGACCGCGTCGACCGCCACCACCTTGTCCGCCGCCACCACCTTGTCCGCCGCCACCTTGGCGACCTCCACCACCGCCTTGGCCACGGCGACCGCCGCCGCCTTGCCCTGGATCACGTTGAGGCTGGAAGTACTCCTTTACGCCATTCCCCTGACCATCAACGTAATTGAAGAGCCAGCTGCCATCCGACTCGACGGCGTAATCTACGCGGCGTGTCTCACCGCTAACGGTATAGGTGAGCGAGTAGGCGCCGGGTTTTGG
>CAIWTR010000166.1 GCA_903915615.1 uncultured Armatimonadota bacterium | reverse complement strand
GTATGACTCAAAGTCCGCTGGTATTCAGCGCCGCGCGCACATTTATACTCCTCCCGGATACGAGGATGCGAGCCGCGAGCGCTACCCCACCCTCTATCTTCTGCATGGTTCGGGAGACAACGATTCCCACTGGAGCTCCGGGCTCGGCCGCGCCAATGTTGTGATTGATAACCTCATCGCCCAAGGCAAAATCCCGAAGATGATTGTGGTGATGCCGCATGGGCACATTTACCTTGATGGCAAGCCGGCGCCACAGGATGCCATCGAGCGCGATATCGTCGAAGACCTCCTCCCATTGGTTGATAAGCGTTTCAGAACATCCAAGCGCCGCGCGATGTGCGGACTATCGATGGGCGGCGGGCAAACGGTGACCGTCGGGATGAAGCATCCAGAGCTCTTCAGCGCATTCGGCATCTTCAGCGCTGGCATCTTCAATGGCCCGCAGTTTGAGACCGCCATCAGCACGTTTGAAAAGAGTGTTCGTGACCCGGCAAAGCAGCCACTGATCTGGGTTGCCATCGGAAAGGATGACTTCCTGATGCGGCAGTACGGCGAACTCAAGACCCGCCTGAACCGTAACCTGAAGGCAACTTATGTTGAGACTGAAGGCGGACATGTCTGGCATCTGTGGCGTCAGTATCTATCCGACTTTGCGCCTCTTGCGTTCAAGTAAACGATAGCGACCCACAACAAAATGCAGCCACCGGAAACAGCCCATCCCATTTTCAGGATGACGCTCCGGTGGCTCTTTCTCATTTTGAGCATTGGAATCAGTGCTGGACTGAGCAGCGCGCTCTTTCTTTGGTCTCTGGATATTGCAACATCCACATTCACGCGCAATCCACAGCTCATTTACGGCTTACCGGCAGCAGGTGGCCTGATTGCCTACATCACGTACTACGCTGGAGCTGCCGCAAACCAAGGCAACAACGGCATCATCCGAGCCATCAAAGGTAGCCTTGAGCGTGTTCCGCTCCTCATGGCCCCGCTCATTCTCATCACAACGCTGCTGACGCACCTTTGTGGTGGCTCCGCCGGTCGCGAAGGCACGGCCGTGCAAATGTCTGGCTCCCTTGCGGATACTCTGCTGAGCCGCTTTTCGATACCGCAGAGTGAGCGTTCGCTTTATCTCCGTGCGGCGATGGCAGCGGGCTTTAGCGCGGTCTTTGGGACACCATTCGCGGGCGCGGTCTTTGGGATGGAAGTGTCCAAAGTCCGTCAACATCTCCACATGCAATCATTTTTCCCTTGTTTGGCCGCATCCATTGTTGCAGATAGCACCTGCAGGCTGACGGGTGTCGGACACGCACACTACGCGTTGATTGACATCCCAAAACTTTCCCCGATGGGCTTCCTCTGGCTGCCAGTCTGCGGGGTTGCCATCGGGTTGCTTGGAATCGTCTTCATTGAGGGGCAGCACTTCCTTGCAAAGCTTGGTGCGACCTATGCAGCCTCCTGGAAGCTGCGCCCCATGATCGGTGGCATGGTTATTCTTGTCCTGACGCTGCTCCTCGGTACGAATAGCTTCAATGGGCTCGGTCTCCCGCTGATTGCGGATGCACTCTCAGGTACCGCCATCCCACTCTGGACCTTTGCGATAAAGCTTGCCTTCACAGTCATCACCCTTGGAAGCGGTCTCAAAGGCGGGGAAGTCACACCCTTGTTTTGTATTGGTGCGCTCTTCGGAAATGCGTTTGCCACGGTCACAGGTCAGGACCCAAAACTCTACGCGGGTCTCGGGTATGTCAGCCTCTTCGCCGCCGCTGCCAAGGTCCCGCTTACGTGCTGGATTCTCGCGCTGGAGCTCTTCGGGCCGAGACTCTCTCTCATCGGAATTGTCGTGGTTGGTACCGCATATCTGGTCTCCAGCCGGCGGTCGATTTACGCCGCGCAGTGGGAAGCATCGAGCGAATAAGATCACACCTTGAATCCGACCGGTCATTGCCGTATTGTTTCTCCTGCAGCAGTGACACTTGGTGCTGCTTCGCGACAAAGGATGATTGACCATGGCCACGCTCCGCCCGCTCGACCCACCCCATAAAGGAATCCGCAACGCGCTTTCCCAGCTAAGCCTTGCCGCTGGCTCGACAGCAGCCTCGGATACAGCTGCCGTGGAGGCATTGATTACCCTGTGCATTGATGTCCTTGACTTCCTCGATGAGCATGCGGACTTCGAAGAAAAGTATATTCTTGAGCCTCTGGAGGAGCGTGTTCCGGGCGCCGGCGCGGATGACCATGCCGCTCACCGGGAGCTGGAGACAAAAGTCCAGGGCCTTAGAAACCTGCTTACATCACTTACATCCACACCCAACCAGGACACCATCGATGCTTTCTACACGGAAGTCGTCTTGTTTCAGGCAGCCTATCTCGTGCATATGGCGCAGGAAGAAGATACTACGGAGCGCCTCATGATGGAGCACTTCTCCGATGAGGAGCTGATCGGCCACCAGATCGCCATCATGGGTGAGACCAGCTTTGAGAGCCTGCTTCGGATGTTCCGCTTTATCGCTCCCGCACGCAGGCTGGATGAAAACCTCCAAGTGATGCAGGCTTTTCGCGCGAATGCCCCTGAGCCTGCTTTTGCTGCCGTTTTGGCAACGCTCCAAAATGCGATGCCGGCTGCGCAGTACATCGCGCTCATCGATGCCTTGGGCTAGCCCCGCTGCCCGAGCACTGGCCACTTTCTTAGCAAAAGGCTGCTGACCACGACCGAGACGCTGGAGAGGCTCATCGCCGCGCTTGCCAGCATCGGGGTCAGCGACCAGCCAAGCGTACTCTGCAAGGCTCCCGCAGCAAGCGGCAACATTAGGATGTTGTAGCCAAACGCCCAACAGAGGTTTCTGCGGATGGTCGACATCGTGGCCCGGCTGAGGAGGATGGCATCCACAATTCCATGGAGATCGCCGCGGACTAGCGTAATATCCGATGCTTCCATCGCGACATCCGCGCCCGTGCCTATTGCCATCCCGACATCCGCCTGAGCAAGCGCCGGCGCATCGTTAATGCCATCCCCGACCATACAAACAACATCCCCACCATCCTGCAGCGCTTTGATCTGCGCCAGCTTGCCATCCGGGCGGACGCCCGCAATCACACGGTCAATCCCAACCATCCGGCCAACCGCCTGCGCGGTACGCTCGCTGTCCCCGGACAGCATCACGATATTGATACCCAGCCGCTGGAGGTGCTTGATGGCATCAATTGATGTCTCCTTAACCCGATCCGCAATGCCAAATGCGGCAGCAAGGTGACCATTAATGGCGAGGAGGACGACTGTCTGGCCATCCCGTGAACAAGTGTCGGAATCGATGCTGGCAGCATCCGTGATGATGCCATGTTGGGCAAGGAACGCTGCGCTCCCGATGAGAACGCTTTGACCATTTACGGTTGCCTGAATCCCGAGGCCCGTTGTGTTGACGAAGTCGGTGGCGGAGAGGTTGTTAGCGCCCTGTGCGGCCGCGTAGTTTACGAGAGCCGCGGCGACGGGATGCG
>CAIWTR010000165.1 GCA_903915615.1 uncultured Armatimonadota bacterium | reverse complement strand
CTGGGGATGTTTGTTTTTTCTTTTTGATGAATGGAAACACGCAGGTTAGATGGCTGCTGGTAGAAGAGAGAAGCTCCCGCGCAAGCCATGTTCTAGGTTTGCTCGTTTCTTAGTAGGTTTACACATCCCCGGGGGCGTTAGTCTCTGGGGATGTTTTGTTTTTCTTGATGGATGCAGTGCGCGATGCTAATGCAGACGTGACTTCCTGAGAAATCCTAACGCTTACCCAACATGGCCTGTGGTGGACCTTGATATACTTTTTCTATGAGATATATGGCTGGACTTCAGTTACTTACACTCGTTTCCACCACATTGTTTGGCTGTGCGGGTGCAACACCCAACTTGTCACCGCCACAGATGCAAAATCCTGGCCTTGGGAATGCGCCACGCTCCCAATCACAGCCGGTTGCAGATGCATCCCTGGGCGTAAAGTCTGAGGACCTTCCGCCATCCGAGGAAATCTCTGCAAAGCCCGGGACCTTCTTCACCCAGCCTTACGTTCAGTTTTTGCCATTTGAAGCCGACCCAAAGTCTGGCAGTGGCATCCTCATCAACTATCAGCTGACTGGGATGAACCCAAAGTCGACACTGTCCATTGAGTGGCGGCCGGCAGGGAGTGGTGATTGGAAACCAGCCAAGGGATCGAAGTCAACCAAGGTCTGGGGACCAGCGGGCGTGGATGCACACACCATCATCCAGCAGCAGGTAACCGGTCTCCCAGCTGGCGCATGGGTTGATTACCGCTTTGTCAGTGGTAAGGAAACCGTGTTCCAATCTCGCTGTAAAACGCGACCTGCGGCTGGTCAAAGCCAAAAGGTCGTCATCTTCGGAGACTGTGGTGCAGGCACGCCTGAGTCCAGGCTGATCGCGATGGAAGCCAGCAAGATCAAGGCTGACTACGCGGTCCTCACCGGTGACATCGTCTACTCAAAGGGCCGGGCGAGTGAATACAAGACCAACTTTTGGCCAGTCTTCAATGCTAATACAGCCGATCCAAAAGTAGGCGGGCCCCTCCTTCGATCAACCGTTACCGTGCCAGCGCCAGGCAATCACGACATCCGGTCGACGACCCTCGACAAGTTCCAGGATGGTTTTGCGTACTTCCTCTACTGGGGCTTGCCAACCAATGGCTACAACTTCCCAAAAGACTCCAAGAGCGCGACACAGCTCGGTGGCGATGCCGATCTCCAGGCAACCTATAAGGCTGCTGCAGGGGATGCATTCCCCAATGCCGCAAACTACTCGATTACGGTCGGGGATGTCCACTGGACCATCCTCGATGCCAACCCAAACGTTGAATGGACAGATGCAAAATTGCTGGCGTGGCTCGAAGCAGACCTCGCCGCCGCAGCGAAGTCTCCATGGCGGTTCGTAGCCTTCCATCACCCACCTTTCAACTCAAGTGTTGAACACTTCACGAATCAGTGGATGCGTGTGCTTTCCGAGACATTCCACAAGCACAAAGTGCAAATGATCTGGAATGGTCACGTCCACAACTACCAACGAACGCACCCGCTCGTGTTTCATCCAACGGCTGCGGTAGCAAAAGATGGCACGGTAGCAGGTACATTTGACTTAGATCAAAAATATGACCCCGTAAAGGGCGGCAAGCCATCTGGTGAGATTTACGTCATCACAGGAGCTGGTGGTGCCGGTCTCTACAAAAAGGTCTCAGACAAGGAACCCAAGCTCCAGCCATTTACCAGCAAGCTCGTAAACGATATCCACTCGTTTACCGTGGCTGACATCACACGCGAAAAGCTGGTTGTGCGGCAAATAGATGCCAATGGCAAAGAGCTTGATTCATTCATCGTGCAACGGGAGGAAAAGAAGTAGATGATTTCACGACGTACAGTTTTACAGGGTTTGGCAGCGATGCCATTTGCGGGTGTAGCGGGAGCCGGGTTTGCTGCTCAGACACCAACTGGGCCATTCACATTGCCAGCGCTGGCATATCCATTTGCGGCGCTTGAGCCGCACATCGATGCCGAAACGATGCAGATTCACCACGATCGACATCACCAAGCCTATGTCACCAACCTGAACGTAGCCCTCGCAAAGGTTCCTGCTCTGTCCAAGGTACAGAGTGCCGAAGGCCTGTGTAAGCAGCTCGACCGCCTTCCTGAAGAGATCCGGACCGCCGTTCGAAACAATGCGGGTGGCCATGTGAACCACACGATGTTCTGGTCACAGATGAAGCCTGGCACCGCAGGTGCTCCAACAGGCCCAATCGCGGATGCCATCAATGGAACCTTTGGATCCTACGAAAAGTTCCAGGCTGCATTCGAAGATGCTGGCCTCAAGCGCTTCGGTTCCGGGTGGGTATGGCTCGCGCGCACGAAGGCTGGAAAGCTCGAGATCGTCAGCACCCCAAATCAGGATAACCCGTACATGGATGGCGGCGTTCCAATCCTCGGCAATGATGTCTGGGAGCATGCCTACTACCTGAAGTACCGGAACAAGCGCGCCGACTACCTCAAGGCTTGGTGGAATGTTGTGAACTGGGATGCTGTCAATGCTCAATTGAAGGCTGCAAAGTAACCACAACCATCGATTCGAAATAATCATGGCTCCCGGAACGCGAACACCGTTTCGGGAGCCATTTTTGTCTAGCAACGCTGCAAATGCCTCTCGGTAGGAACAACTCCAAGTGTCTGTAGATGCAACGTTAACATCGCTCGCCAGTTTGCCAAAGTCAGACCGAATGCCGGTGCTGTTTATGGGACATGGCAGCCCGATGAATGCAATCGAAACGAATGTTTGGACGGAGGAGTGGAGACAGCTCGGACGAGAGCTACCAGTACCGACCGTAGTTCTCTGCATTTCTGCGCACTGGCTAACCCGTGGGACAGCGGTGACATCGATGATGCGCCCGCGGACAATCCACGACTTTCAAGGCTTCCCCCGTGAGCTGTTCAGTATTGAGTACCCGGCACCCGGTGCACCCGACATCGCGGATGCCACTCGTGCTCTGATATCCAGTACTTCTGTGCATGCGGATCACGATTGGGGCCTCGACCACGGAGCATGGTCTGTTCTCAGGAATATGTTCCCGGATGCCAGCATCCCGGTAGTACAGCTGTCTATCGATTATCACCAGCCCGGCAGCTACCATGTAGCAATCGGGCACCAGCTTCGCACCCTTCGAGACCACGGGGTCCTCATTCTTGGAAGTGGAAACCTCGTGCATAACCTCGGGATGATTGCTTGGGACCACATTGCAGATCCGGGATATGCGTATCCTTGGGCAGAGGAAGCCAATTCGATGTTTAAGGCACAGCTGGTTTCACGCGATATCGACCGCCTTAAAAATGTTGCAGACTTCAATGCTGCACAAAAGCTCGCCGTGCCGACGCCTGATCACTACTGGCCGATGCTTTATGCATTGGGCGCAACACGCCCAAATGAAGAACTACAGTTCTTTACTGACAGTGCCGTGGGCGGTTCTCT
>CAIWTR010000164.1 GCA_903915615.1 uncultured Armatimonadota bacterium | reverse complement strand
TAAGTTCTTCGAGGCCTTTCGCCGTCGGAGCCGCTCCCCGGTAGATGCCAGGTGCCACGACCGCAAAGTTTGGGAGATCCTTGGGATTCACTTTCGGTTCTGTTGCGGTTTTTTGAAAAAACAACATTATGCTGCATCCTCCAAGTGGCGGGTGTCATTCAGACGCTCAACACGCCAAATGGAATCTCCCCCGCGCTGAATGATCGTAAGGCCTGTGTTTGAAAGCAAGCATCCCGGCGGCTCATGGTGCCCAAGCCCCGGATAAAGCACATCGGCGATAATCGCCTTTAAGCTTGCACCGTGCCCGACAATCATGATCGAACTGTCATCTGGATGTAACTTCAGTACATCGGATAACCCCGCCGTCATGCGGTTATAGACATCCAGCCACGCTTCGCCATCGTGTGGACGCGTGTGTCCCGGCCAGAGCTCAGCGCACTCGGCGCGTGACTTCCCTTCCCAGCTGCCGTATCCACGCTCACGGAATGCTGGCGTCTGGTGATGAACTGGCTGCCCGATGGACATCGCCAAAATTTCCGCTGTCTCCACCGCCCGGCTGAGGTCACTTGAGTAAACAACCGTAGGCAACAGATCAGCAGACAAACGCGGGAGGACAGTGGCAAGGCGTACTGCCTGCCCTCGCCCAACATCGGAGAGAGGGATGTCAGTCTGACCTTGCCAGCGACCTGCCGCATTGTGTGCCGTCTCTCCGTGACGCACGAGGAGAAGCGTGGATGTCACTTATTGGCCAGGCGTTGAAAACTGGGTGGCATCAATCTTCGGCATCCCGGGAGCCTCAGCCAATGCCGTGTAAAGTTCAACTCCTACGACCTGTGAAATCTTTCCAGTCTTGTTGTCGAGAACCCAGAAGCTTGGGGTGGACTGCACACCGAGTCCGGAGACACGGTCACGGAGGGTCTGAATCTTCTTGATGTTCTCTTCACTTTGGATATAAGACTTGGTCGTGGCAAAGTTCAAGCCGGCAATTTTCGCACGGTCATCGACAAGCGCATCATTCCACGCCGGGTCGGTATCGGTGAACATCGCATCGTAGTACTCCCAGAACTTCCCTTGCTCACGTGCGGCATCACCGGTGAGGGCAGCCTGCAGCGAATACTGATGAATTTCTTCGATTGGGTAGTGGACAAAGCCAAACTTGACGGAGATCTTCTTTCCGAGGTCTTTGCAGACAGCGGCAAACATCTTGCGGCATAGTGGGCATTGGAAGTCGGCGAATTCGATGACTGTGAAGCGGGCATCATCAGGGCCCTTGGTCGGCGCCAGCTTCAATACGCTATCGAAGTCTTCCTTCTTAATGACGACTGGAGCAGGCTTGTTCACGCCGGGTTTGTTTGGCTTGTCGAACATCGAGCCATCTCCACTCATCAGGAGAAAGCCTCCGCCAACCGCCACAATCACACCCATCACAATCAACATTTTCGCTTCACTGGTGATCTTCATTGGATAGCTCCTTAAATGGTTGGAGGCAGTGTCTGCCGTCCGGATTGGCGCTGTCCGCGCCACTCAACGATGTAAACAATCAGCATAAATGCCATGACGACTTCGGAAGCAAGGCACCATTTGCAAAATGCATGGATGACGACTGCTTGGATGTACATCAGGATAACCGATGCCAGCACGCCCGCAATCAGACCCAGCCCCTGCAGATTATGTGCTACGCGGGTGAGCTGCGTCGGGAGCGGTAACAGCCGGATAGCGGAGAGGATTAGGAGGCCGATGTAACCGGCGGTGCCCCATGCGGCAATCGGAAGGCCTGTGCCGACCGGGAACCGGGAGTAAGGGCTGAGTGCGACGGTGGCGCAGCCGCCGGAGCGTCCGCATGGGATGAGCTCAGGGGTGGCATGCAAATTCCAGAGGTAGCCTGCGATCAGGATACCGATGATGGATAAGGTCAAAATAAACCCATTGAAGGCTTTGTTTTGCATGCGTCTGACTCCATCCCCGATAGCGGTTCAGGCGCCGAATTGTACCATCGTGGAGAGGACCGTCAGAGAGTCCTAGTGTGACCGAGTATTAATGTCTGGCTATCAGCGCAGGCCAGCGGCAAACTTGCGGATTGCATCATCGGGTAGGGGTGCGATTACGACATGCATCACGCCATCGGCGTTCCACACATACCC
>CAIWTR010000163.1 GCA_903915615.1 uncultured Armatimonadota bacterium | reverse complement strand
GGAAGCAATATGGGAAATGCGAACACCCACGTCACGACCAACCTTCCCGTTATCTTTGCAGGTGGTGGCTTCAAGCAGGGCCAGCACTTGGCATTTGACCGTGAGCGCAACTATCCGTTGCCAAACCTGTTCGTCAATGTCTTGCAGCGGATGGGAATTGAGTCGGACAAGTTTGCAACGAGCACAGGCACCTTCCGGGGGCTTGAGCTGGCATAGTTCTTTTTGGGTGTCGGTTACAGATGAGCCCTCTGGGAAACCGGAGGGCTTTTTGTTTGTATCCAACAGCAGTGATGGTCGTGCTTTCATTCAAAAACAAACAAAAAAGCCCCCCAGAATATGGAGGGCATCTCAAAGCACAAACCAACCACTTAGCGGGTCATCGTCAACACTGCTGTACGCGTTGTTCCAAGACCAACCGCAGTGATGGTCGCGGTACGCCAACAGCGCTCGCCTTAGCAAAATACAAGAAAGCCCCCCAGAAGTCTGGAGGGCTTACCTTGTACTGAGAACCTACGCTTAGCGAGTCATCGTTAGTGTGGCTGTGCGCGTTGTTCCAAGCCCAACCGCGGTGATGGTCGCGGTGCGGGTCTGGTTTGTCGTCGTCGTTGTGATTGCAAACGTCGCCGATGTAGCTCCAGCTGGTATCGTCACCGATGCTACGACACTGGCACGTGTGGCATTGCTGCTGCGCAATGTCACAGTTGTCGCCGTTGTAGATGCACGGCTGAGCCTCACGGTTCCCGTGGAGCTTAGTCCGCCACGCACCGATGTTGGGTTCAAGCTCAGTGCACTGAATGTGACTGGTGCTGTATTGATGGTCAATGTTGCCGTCTTGGTTACGATTCCAGCTGTCGCTGTAATCGTTGCCGATGTCGCAGCGTTGACTGCAGTGGTCGTGACCGTAAACGTCGCCGTGGATGCACCAGCCGCAACGGTTACACTTGCCGGAACAGTCGCAGATGCACTGTTGCTGGAGAGACTGACCACGATTCCGCCGGTCGGGGCTGGCGAGCCAAGCGTGATCGTTCCGGTTGTGTTCGTACCGCCATTCACCGCTGTTGGATTCACCGAAACCGCAGTCAGAACACCCGCTGGAACCGATATCGACTTAGCGACTTCCGTGTTTCCTGCAACATCCACACTCCAGTAGGTAATCGTGTGCGTGCCGCCATCCAAGGTGATGCCACCGTTGTATGCCTGCTGCGCACCGCCATCCACGGTGTAATACGTCGCCGCAACACCAGATCCGGTCTCGGTCACCGCGAGCGTAATCAGCGTGCTGTCCGCACTAACCGTTGCAGCCGTAGCCGGCAGCGTACGGTCAATCTTTACTGTTTCAACTTGCGGAGTGCTTGCATTTCCAGAATTGTCCGTTGCGTAGTAACTGACCGATCGGATGCCATCCGTGGTGTAAGAAAGCGCAGCACTTGCACCTGCGACGGTGGTCGTCGTTGCGCCTACGGTGTACCGGATATCGCGTACGCCGCTGCCACCAGGCTCATCGGTAGCTGTCATCGTCAACGTAACCGCTGCATTGTTCCAGCCAAGGTTTCCAGGAGCGATTGAGCGAGTCGCCGTCGCAACCGGAGGCACGGACTCAACAATTGTCGTCTGAAGCGCCTTGAATGCACTGACGGTTCCACCCGTTACCGTGCGGGTTGTCAAGCTGCTTAGCGGCTTTACGGTACTGAGAATCGCGGCCTTGACCTGTGCAACCGTCCAGCCCGGCATCCGGCCACGGAGCAGCGCAGCAACGCCAGTCACATGGGGAGCTGCCATCGATGTCCCACTCAGGGATGCGTACCCGGTCGAACCGACTGCGGTCGTTGAGTAGGTACTAACAATCGCATTTCCAGGAGCGCCAACATGAACACTCGTCCGGCCATAGTTCGAGAAGGATGCCATTGTGCCAGTGGCTGTCGTCGCAGCGACATTGATCTGGTTTGCAAGGTTATAGGATGCTGGGTAGCTCCGGAATATCGAAAGCCCATCGATGTTGAATGCATCGTTTCCAGCTGCCGCTACGAAGAGGTGATCTGCAGCACCAGCATTCGAAATGGCTGTACGCAGCGCTGTGGATGACCCGCCGCCGCCCCACGAGTTGTTCGAGAGCTTGATGCCGTTGATACGGCAGTAGTCAACCGCGAGGATTGCATTTGCGGTCGATCCACCGCCATCATCAGCAAGGAACTTCAAAGGGACAATCTTGGCTCCCCAAACAACGCCTGTAACGCCGATGCCATTATTGCCCTTACCAGCAATCGTTCCCGCGACGTGCGTTCCGTGCCCATCACCATCCTGCGGATTGTTATCCCCATTGACAAACTTTGTCCCAAGACCCGTGCCGGTAAAGTCCCAGCCGCTGACATCATCGATGTAGCCATTGCCATCATTGTCGATGCCATCATTGGGGGTTTCGCCCGGGTTGACCCAGATGTTGCCCTGGAGATCAGGGTGGTTGAAGTCAATACCGGTGTCGATGATCGCGATACGGTAGTTTGGGTCACCTGTGTAAATGTCCCACGCTTCAGGCGCATCGATGTCATTGTTCGCGGCTTGATTCATACCCCAGAGCTGGCTGAACATTGGGTCATCCGGGGTGGTCTGACGGTAGTACATGTAGTTTGGTTCGATGTAATCGACGGCAGGATTGGACTTCAGCTGCGCGATGGCATCCATCGGGTTCCCTGCAACGTGGACAAGCGCAAGCCCTGGAACCAGCGAGTATGTCTTCATCGCTCCAAGGCCAACCTTGCGGCAGAGCGCATCGCGGGTGGCCGTATTCGATGTGTCCTTAAAGCGGATCAGGACGGTGTGGGCATCGATGTCAACCGGGACCGTCGTCCCCGCCTGGCGCATCGCTATCGTGCGCTGCTGGGTTGCTGCATAAGGCGAGATGGTCTGTGCTACTGCATTTCGACTTGCGGAAAAGGCCACAATTGATGTTGCGGCAAGCGCAGTGAACTTGATGACCCGGCTGGATGATTTCTGATGACTAGACATGATTGCGCGATGACTTCCTACGAATTTCTTATTTTGTATACCCCCACGTACTGGTATTTGTTACAGGCGATGGTGTGATGTTGACAACATTCCTACGAGGTTTTGATTTTTGTAAATCAAACGCAAAAAGTTACCGGAGACCGGGTTTTCCGGCGAGTAGAATACGCGTATGAAGCCATCATCCGCACGGTTGGCGCTGCTGTTTGCGCTCCTATTGATCGGAGGCGCAATTCTTGTGATGCGTACCGGGATGTTTGGTGGCAAGCCATCCGATTATCGGAGTGCTACAAAACGTCCGCGCCGAGAGCGCCTTGACACCGCTGCACTGCCACATTCAACACCGGCAAAGATGACTGGACGTACCTACATCCGGCGGAATATCCCCGTGCTAGGCGTTGCACATACGGTCTTTGTCGATGACGCATCCGGGAAGTTACAGCTCGTGGCACGCCAGCGCATGTCCACGGATGGCAGCTACGAAATCAAGCTCGATGACAATATGTTGCCATCGTTTGCTGGAATATTGATCGAGCTTCCGGGGCATGGATTTACATTTTTGGACCGCGAGACGTGTAAACAGCCAGATGTCGATATCCAGCTTGCGTTTACCGACATCCCGGACTTCAACCCAAAAGATGGCAGTCTCGCGTTGTTGGTGGATGGCCTGTTTCCGCTGGACTTGACACCGCTTATTGCAAAATGGACGCCTGTTTTGCAGCAAAGGCTGGGGGCTCTCCCGGGAGCGACGCTTTTGCGCACCACTGCAGACAAGAAAGGTTGCTACTTCCATACTGGACTCACAAGTGAACCAAAGCTGCGGAAGATCTCCGGGCGGGTCACCGATGGTAAAGGCAAGCCAATCGCTGCGAATGTTTCCATTTGGATGGGTAAGAACATCTCTGGGCCTGGCCACTTGAATGTTGCATCATCAGCGGATGGAAGTTTCAGCGTTGATGTCGATGATGCAGCCAGTGTTTCGATGAGTGTCTGGGATCCAGTCCATCGTTTTGTCTCAGAGCCAACGTACGTCGCTGGCGATACCGTCACGCTGACTGCACAGCCTGCGGGAATTGCGGATGTTCTTGTCACTGAGGGTGGTTCGGGTGAGCCGGTTCAGGGATTGGTGTTTGATGTTGAGCGGCAAGCCGATATGTACAACGGAAATCGGATGCCAAGTGTGCAGGCTGAGGTCTCAGGTTCCCGGATGACAGATCCATCCGGACATGCCCGACTGCTTCTTCCTGTAGGTACCTACGCGCTTGTTGTGCGCGATTCAACAACAAAGGGTGGAGTGCGCTGGGAGCTTCCGGGGCGTCGCGTATCCGTCAAATCTGCGGGGCCTGCGGCGCGGGTCCAGCTACGGGCAACCCGGATGCAGGCGCGTACCCTGATACCAGTTCAGGGAGTCGATCCGAGATAGTGCGTGTCAGCAATGAGTCGTCCCGAGCGGTGAATGTGTATGCTCGCATCAAGCCGTGGCAGCGGTCAGCGGTTGCGGCGATGTGTGCCTGCGTTAGCATCGGGGCCATTGGTTTTGTGACTGGACGCCTCATGAGTGGTGGTAGTCCCGCGGTGATTGCAAGCATGGGAGCGGCGGCGGTGATTGTGTTTCAGTTCCCCGAGAGCCCTGCGGCGCGCGTCTGGCCGATTCTTGGAGGACATTTGGTCTCGGCATTGATTGGGGTGACGGTGTCCCAGCTCATCCCTGATCGGATGATTGCCGGCGGGGTTGCGGTGGGGCTGTCGCTCTGGGCGATGGCTATGCTTCGCTGCATGCACCCTCCCGGAGGTGGAACAGCGCTTGTTGCCGTCCTGGGCGGTGATGCGATTCAGGATGCTGGATACCGCTTTGTGCTGCTCCCAACATTCATCAATGCATTACTGCTTGCCGGCTTTGCCAGCCTGTTTGCAAGGTTGACATCAAAGCCAACAGACGACAATTTAGCGCGGTAAACCTAAGCAAATCCTCAGTGAACCCGTGGTACATTCGCGGAATGAGCACTGTTGCAACTGCAAAGATGTCGCCTAAGGACAGGGTACTTTCCATAGATGCCCTCCGTGGCTTTGATATGTTCTGGATTATTGGTGGCGCGAGCTTCCTTGAGGCAATCGGTGCCCGCTGGCCGAGCAAGCTCATGGATGAAGTGGTCGCCCAGTTCTGCAGCCACGTCGAGTGGGCGGGCTTTCGCTTCCACGACTGCATCTTCCCTTTGTTTTTGTTTATCATTGGTGCCACGCTTCCGTACTCGATCGGCAGGCGGATGGAAGCCGGGGACTCAAAAGCATCCCTGATCCGCAAGATCATCACCCGCTTTGCCTGGCTGACGTTCTTTGGCCTCCTCATTAATGGCCTGACCAAGCTTGAGCCATGGAGTGACTTGCGTCTCTTTGGTGTCCTCCAACGTCAGGCATTTGGCTACCTTGGGGCGGCGCTGATTTACCTGTACACAAAGCCAAAAGCGCAAGCCATTGTGACGATTGCGATTCTGGTTGGGTATGCGGCGGTCCTGCGATTTGTGCCAGTCCCCGGGCATCCACTGGGTTCCTTTGATGAAGCGGGTAATGTTGCAAACTACTTCGACCGGCTGATGCTGCAACCCGGTCAGCTCTATAAAGAGTACGGAGATCCCGAGGGGCCTCTTTCGAATATTCCATCGGTTGCAACGGCACTTTTAGGCTTGCTTGCTGGAACGTACATCAAGAAGAGCTCTGACAACGGCACGCGTAAGGCCGCATTGCTTGTTGGTTCAGGTTTGTTGATGTTCACCACTGGATGGATTTGGAACATCTGGCTTCCGGTTATCAAGAAGATTTGGACCAGCTCGTTTGTGCTGGTTGCAGGCGGTCTGAGTCTGGTGCTGCTGGGGGTGTTTTATTACATCTTGGATGTACGCAAATGGACGAAGGGCTCTCTGTTCTGGGGTGTGATCGGTGCGAATGCGATTACGGCGTATATGGGAACGCATATCGTCGACTTTGATGGGATATCTGAGAACTTCGTACGTGGCCTGATGACGCATTTCCCGGTTTATAAAGACATTTTCCTGAGCGGTGGCGCGCTCTTCTTTGTGATGCTTACGCTGTGGGGGCTGTACAAAAAGGATGTCTTCCTGCGGGTTTAGCGGCAGGGGGGTAAGTAGAACGAAAGCCGCTCAGGGTGACCCGGGCGGCTTTTTTGTGGCTTTGGGATTGCTACGTTTTGGAGAGCGGCGGCGCGCTCATCTTCGTGATGCTTACGCTGTGGGGGCTGTACAAAAAGGATGTCTTCCTGCGGGTTTAGCGGCAGGGGGTTTAGTTAGAACGAAAGCCGCTCAGGGTGACCCGGGTGGCTTTTTGTGTTTTTTGGATTGCTACGTTTCGGAGAGCGGCGGCGCGCTCATCTTTGTGATGC
>CAIWTR010000162.1 GCA_903915615.1 uncultured Armatimonadota bacterium | reverse complement strand
TTGTGGAGGTTTTCTCCGCGACGGGTTGAGGCGGAGGTGATCCGGGATTCGATGTTAGCTGTAGCGGGCAATCTCAACGCAACCATGGGTGGGCCGAGCTTTCGCCCCTTTACGGTTTCCAGCTATGGCTCGAAGTTTTACGCCCTTGTCGACCGTGATACGCCGGAGTTCAACCGGAGGTCTATCTATCGGATGACCGTACATTCGGCACGTAACCCGCTCCTCGAAGCCTTGGATTGTCCAGATCCATCCAGCAAGACACCGAAGCGTAACGTCTCCACGACACCGACGCAGGCGCTTGAAATGATGAACGATGCGTTTGTCCTTCGACAGGCACGTATTCTTGCGGAGCGTGTGCGTAAGAGTGCCGGCACCGATTCCAAGAAGCAATGTAGTACGGCGGTTGGCCTGACACTGTGCCGAAAGCCATCGCAGAACGAGCTGAGGTTAGCGGCATCATTTTTGAAAACCAACACCCTCGAAATGTACTGCTGGGCCCTACTGAATTCCGGAGAGTTTGCATATGTCGATTGAGAATCAGATACCGCGACGGCACTTTCTGCGTGACACCGCGGCAGGCCTCGGGAATATTGCATTGCTTTCGATGCTTGCCGATGAAGCAAGTGCATCCGGGCAGAAGCCAACCTTGTCATTCAAGCCAAAGGTCAAGCGCATCATCCAGATTTTTGCTTGCGGCGGTGTCAGTCATATAGACACCTTTGACCACAAGCCTGAGCTGATCCGTTCTGATGGCAAGGAATGCAACAAGGCCTTCGACACATTTTTCGATAACCCTGGGCGGTTGATGAAGAGTCCATTTACCTGGGAGCCGAACAAGCAAACGGGTCATCTGATTAGCAGCTTGTTCCCACATTTACGCGATGTCGCTCACGAAATCACTTGGCTGCACAGCATGAAAGCTAAGTCGGCGAATCACACGCCGGCGACATTCCAGATGAACAGCGGCTTCACGATAAATGGCTTTCCATGCATGGGTGCTTGGTTGTCGTATGGGCTTGGCTCGCTCAACCGCGACCTCCCGACATTTGTTGTTCTGCCGGATCCCCGGGGACTGCCAGCAGGCGGCGCGATTAACTGGACGAGTGGCTTTCTCCCAGCGACGCATCAGGGGACGGCTTTTCAGACAAAAGGCGCTGCCGTCAACAATCTCTTCCCGCCCGACACGGTGAATGCGAAGGAACGCAAGGCTGGGCTCGCATTGCTGGGCGATTTGAACGATGGCTTTCATAGTAAGCATCCGGATGAATCGGGAATCACAGCGCGTATCAAGGCATATGAGCTCGCGGCCCGGATGCAAGTGAGTATTCCCCAGGCGGTTGATATTGAGTCTGAGCCAGCGCATATCAAGACGATGTATGGGTTGGACAAGCCGGAAACGGCTGGCTTTGGGCGCAATTGTCTCCTGGCACGTCGGCTTGCTGAGAAGGGTGTGCGCTTTGTTCAGCTTTACCACGGGGGTGCGTTTGGGTCTCCGCGCATCAACTGGGATGCCCATGAAGGCATCGTCGAAAACCATGTCGGCCAGGCGGCAAGCATGGAC
>CAIWTR010000161.1 GCA_903915615.1 uncultured Armatimonadota bacterium | reverse complement strand
TTCTCATTCCAGAAATTGGTCGGAGTTGATAATGCTCTTGGACCTGAAATGAAGTCGACAGGTGAGGTTCTTGGTCAGGATGTGACGTACCCAGGCGCGCTCTACAAAGCGATGGTTGGTGCGGGTCTCCGCCTGCCGATCACGGGTACGGTTTTGTTCACCGTTGCCAATGCGGACAAGGAAGAAGCGCTTCCGATTGCGCGTGAGTTTGCAGCGATGGGCTATGCGCTGCAGGCAACCTCTGGAACAGCGGCCTACTTTGCATCGAACGATCTACATGTCGAAACGGTTGCCAAGATTACTGAGTCCGAAGATAACCTCGTTACGCGTATTCATTCAGGGCAAGTTGGCCTGGTCATCAACACGCTGTCCAAAGACAAGCGGATTGAAGAGGAAGGTCAGCTGATTCGTCGGGCGACAGTCGAGCGCTCCGTTCCATGTATGACATCCCTTGATACAGCCGCTGCCCTGCTACTGGCGCTAAAGGCCCGCGCTGAGGGGACATTTGGCGTGATGACCGTGGATGAATATCTAACGACTAAGTAATTTTATCCAAGGCACTTGCTTGTCATACTTGTAACAGCCACTCTCCTCAAGGACACGTCCTGAGGAAAGAGTGGTTGTTTTTTTCTTTGTAAGAGCTAGCTTTATGGTCGTAATGCTACTCTCCAACAACTTCGTGCAGAGGGGACATTTCGCGTGATAACTGTGGATGAATACCTAACGACTAAGTAATTTCATCCAAGGCAGTTGTCTGACATAAATGTAACAGCCACTCTCCTCGAGGATACGTTCTCTGGATAGAGTGGTTGGTTTTTCTTTGTCAGGGCCAACTTTATGGTCGTAATGCTACTCTCCAAGAACTTCGCGCCGAGGGGACATTTGGCGTGATGACTGTGGATGAATATCTGACGACTAAGTAATTTCATCCAAGGCAGTTGCTTGTCATAAATGTAACAGCCACTCTCCTCGAGGATACGTTCTCTGGATAGAGTGGTTGTTTTTTCTTTGTCAGGGGACTTCCAGAGCGGCCGTTCAGGGAGTTATCAAGCCCAACACCTGAACCGTTGGAATGGTCACATCGCGCAGAACTCTTCCGCTACCTAAAACCCAAAAAGCCACCCACCTGAAGGAAGATCTCCTCCAGATGAGTGGCCTCTTGTTCAGCAGAAATGCTTAGCCCTTGACTGCCTTTACGATTGCAGCAGCATCGATTCCATACGCTGAAAGCAATGTGGCTATTGGTCCAGACTGTGGCATCTCACGAATCGCTAGGTGCGCAAAGCGCTTCGGAGCCACACCATTTGCGGTTAGGGTAGCGAGGACAGCATCCGCGATGCCTCCCTCAACCCAGTGGTCTTCCGCGACAACCATCAATGGCGTTTCACGTACAGCCTTAAGGAGAACATCCGTGTCGATTGGCTTCACAGAGTACAAGTCGATGACCCGCACATTGATCCCTTCAGCTGAAAGAGTATCGGCAGCCTTGAGCGCTTCATGCAATGTGATACCCGCAGCGACAATCGTTGCATCGTTGCCATCACGCACCGTGTACGACCCACCAAGCTTAACTTCCGTGCCCTTTGGATAGAGAACAGGTGTTGCTTCACGCGTCGCACGCATGTAGGAAATGCCCTCGGTATCAGCCATCAGCGGAATCAGCGCCGCGGCTGTCGTGGCATCCGATGGGTACAGAACCGTGGAGCCGAACACAGAGCGCATCATCGCGATGTCTTCGAGGGCCATTTGGCTTGGTCCATCTTCACCAATGGAAACGCCAGCGTGGGTTCCTACCAGGCGAAGGGATGCACGGCTCACAGCCGCCATCCGGATCTGATCGTACGCACGGCAGAAGAATGCAGCAAATGTCGCCGCGAATGCAACCTTACCCTGAACATCCAGTCCCTGTGCGACGCCAACCATGATCTGCTCAGCGATATAGCACTGGAAATGCCGCTCCGGGAATGCTTTGCCAAAGAACTCGAGGTAAGTCGAGTTTCCAACTTCAGCATC
>CAIWTR010000160.1 GCA_903915615.1 uncultured Armatimonadota bacterium | reverse complement strand
TTCTGAAACACGCCGTACCACAGCGTGAAGTACATATTGTTCTGCCGCTCCATCAGGAACATATTGTTCAGACGGGTCAGAACCTGCGCGGGGTCGCGGAAGTCGGTCTGCGCAATGGACCCATTCCGCATCACGTTGATGGCGGCAACCGACAGCAAACTCGCCCCCACACCGTGCCCGCAGACATCGAGGAGATACATCGCAAAATGGTCATCATCAATCCAGTGATAACCAAACGCATCCCCGCCGAGCTCCGTGGATGGCGTATAGACCCAGTCAATCGGATAGGGCTTGGTCTCGGGTTCCGGGAGGATGGAGCGGACATAGGTCGTCGCATCATCCAGCTCGCGCTTGAGACGTTTTTGCGTCGTCTCAATCGTCGCCAAATACTCCTGCTCTTGATCGCGCAGGGCTTTTTTCTCAAGACAGGCCCCGATACGCGCACGCAGCAGCGTTGGGTTGAAAGGCTTCGAAAGGTAGTCTTCCGCACCCGCCTCGATACAACGCACCACACTCTCAAGCTCATCCAATGCCGAAATCATGACCACTGGAATGTGCCGCAAGTTGTCACTGGCTTTCATCCGCTTGAGGACTTCATAGCCATCCAGCTCAGGCATCATGATGTCAAGAAGCACCAAGTCAAACGGTTTTGCTTCCAGCTGCGCAAGGGCATCGATGCCGTTAACAGCAACTTCAACGGTCAGCCCATGCCGAAGCAAGCGCCGCGACAGCATGTCACGGTTGCTCTCGTTGTCATCCACGGCGAGCACGTGCCCACAGAGCTGTGTCAGGTGGTGATCCGCTGCATCATCGGAGTCTGGAATCGCAAATCCAACCGGCTGACGGGCCTCGCCCGCTGCGCTGTGATGGACTTCGTCATCGGCGATCACCGCATCCAATGCACCCAGAACGTGCGTCCCAAGGTGTGTTTGGATCAGGCCATCGAGGTTACGAGCGGCCTTCTGGATTTTCTGGAGGTCCGGCACCAGCGCATCCTGGCCGGCATCGGTTGCATCCTCTTCGAGCATTTCGGAATACCCGATGATCTGGTTTAGAGGCGTACGGAGCTCATGCCGGATATGCGAAAGCGCTTCCGCTTCGAAGATTGCGTGGCTGCTTGGCGCTGGCTGGTTTTGGCTCATGCGGGGAACTTGTCCCCGAGCTGGCTCTGCATTTTTTCGAGCAGCCGTGGGAGCTCGATGGGCTTGGTGTCATAGTCATCACACCCAGCTGCCAGACACTTTTCGCGGTCACCAGCCATCGCGTGCGCCGTGAGCCCGATCACCGGAATACCCGCCGTATCAGGGTTGGCCTTCAGTGTCCGCGTGGCTTCCCAGCCATCCATGACGGGAAGGCTCATGTCCATTAACACGAGGTCAGGGATATCAGCCGTGGCCATCGCAACGCCTTCAGCGCCATCCACCGCGATGCGGATGACGAAGCCTCGCCGCTCCAGTCGCCGGGAGAGCATGTCTCGGTTCATCTCGTTGTCTTCGACAATCAATACAGTAGCCATAGTGCCGCTATCCTATCCCAGCATTTACAGGTGTACACATCAGCTGCTGGTCCGCTTAGAGTTGATGAATGTGAGCTGTGACCGCAGATTTTCCAAAACTTCGCTTGGTGGTACCGCGCCCTTTTCCAGAATCGCGGCGCTCGACTGGCTGAGGAGCATCCGTTCATCAAGCGTCAGATCCTTGGCTGTCAGAATCACGACCGGGATGCTCGACCAGAGCGGATTCTTGCGAATCGCATCGAGGACGCCAAAACCATCGAGGCGGGGCATCATCAAGTCGAGGAGAACCAGGTCGGGCACGCGTGCTCCGCTTGCAAGGAGCTCGATCGCATTGACTCCATCGGTGGCCGTGATCACCTTCCAGCCTTCACGCTCAAGCGTGCGCTGAAG
>CAIWTR010000159.1 GCA_903915615.1 uncultured Armatimonadota bacterium | reverse complement strand
GGACGGTTCGTTTTCCAACCATCCGCCAGCCACTTGGTCAGGAGGGCGGCGCGTCCGTGGGGCATCCGCTCATCCGTGACGCGCAGCAAGTCGGCGCGCTTGAGGGCCCAAAACCGTGCAAAGGCATCGGATGCGAGGAGTGAATCCACCATCCGCTTACGCTTGTCGGCCGACTTGTCGGCAGCAAATGCGCGTGCTGTATCCGGGCTTGGCAGCATCCCCGTCAGGTCGATCGTCACTCTACGAAGAAATGTCGCATCGTTGCACGTAGGGCTTGCCGTCACCGAGAGCTGTTTCAGTGTCTGGTTGACCAGCTTATCGACAACATTGACTTCGGTGACTGGTTTCCAGGTGTAGCCCTTGACGGTCCCGAGGACTTTGATGGGCACGCTCTCGAGGTGCTGCAAATAGCGAATGGACACTGCCGTCTGGCCACGCCCCGAACCTGTAACAAGGCCATTTACCGAGACC
Source organism: uncultured Armatimonadota bacterium (assembly GCA_903915615.1). Classification (GTDB taxonomy): domain Bacteria; phylum Armatimonadota; class Armatimonadia; order Armatimonadales; family Armatimonadaceae; genus CAIRTT01. Next base: position 1,767 of record CAIWTR010000159.1, on the reverse strand, counting down.
TTTGCGACGGCTGGGTGTGCGCTTTCAAAGGTTGCGATTGGGGTGACATCACGGCTGGTGCCATCCGAGTAATGTGCAACAACCCTTAGTGGAAGCTGCTTCCCGGGGGATGTCAGGATCTGGCTGGTAGATGGCGTGATGGTGAGCTTGGTGCACTCGGTGGCTGAGATGGTTGCATCGGCGCCCTGAGCAATCCATGTGCGCAGAACGGTGTAAGCCGTATCGGTCGGCCGTAGCTTTCGACCACCAAGGTGTGGGGTTTTGAGCATAGGCTTGCGGATGATAAGGCTGGCATCCGGGACGAATGTGTCAATCCGCCGCGCGAACGAGTCACGTGTCAGTGCACGCTGATCCATGGTTGGGTCGTAGCCAAAGAGGGACAGTGAGAAACTACCTTTGCCCTGGGGAGAGCCGTGGCAGCTCCCGCCGGCGCAGCCCTGTTTGGTGAGGACAGGGACGACATCCTGAACAAAGTCGAGCTTACGGTTTGTGCTGTAAGCGCGCAGGTCTGCTTTTTTAATGGCAGGTTTAGGCTTACTGCCATTTGCGAGGCCAGCGGATATCCCAATGGCGGCTGTTAGGAGCAGTGTTGTCAAACGTAGGGCAGTGTTCATACGGTTTCCTCGGATGGGATGCAGCGGTGGACATCAAATTCCCAGCCATCCTGTGCATGCAAAATGCGTCGCTCCAGCTTTGTCAGAGGCTGGCGTGCGCAGAGAAAGAGGTGTTCGCGGTTGCGGAGTTTGCCGATGGTGCCGACTTTGTCGCCACTTGGGTTATGGATGCCAATACGCGCACCGACATAGCGGGCATATTCAGTCGTCCAGATATGGACATCGCCAGCCTTTGCGAGCAGGCGAATCATTTCGCATTTGGGGATAAAGCCTTCATCCGAAAACGAGACGAGCAAGTAAGGGCTTGTCGTCGCCTGAATTAGCTCATCCATGGTCGCTGTAAATGTGCGCCGCGTGTTGTACGGGCTCTTCCGTGTCCGGCAGTCAATCCGTTTGCACGCCGTGCCGTAGACCTCAGGGGCATCCCAGCGGATTAGCGTCTCCCAAATATGGTAGTTACCCAGATAGCTATGCTGGTTATACGGAGGATCGAGATAGGCGAGATCGGTATCGGTGTTCGCCGCCGCGATGGTTGCATCGAGGCAGGTCGCTCGGCTCTTGCCATGCTGACCCTGTGCGAGCACGCTTGGGAGGCGAAGCCTAACCGGGTTGAATGAGCGCGGCGCCCACTGCTTGACATAGGCCATTTGCAGGCCTGTCGTGCTGTCGACTCTGTCTGCCGCTTCCATTAAGGACACAAGGACGACAGCACGGACATCCGGGGTGAGGTCCATTTGGTCGATGTAATCGCGCATCGCATCCACGCGGGCGCCATTTTCGGGCTGGAAAAAACGGCTCTGCAAGCAATACGTTTCCGTGAAGTAGCCTGGCTTGCCGGGGAGGGCATTCAGTATCTCGATGGCAGCGGATGCATCATCAATGACATCCGGTCTGTCCGCCTGCACATAGCAATGCGCCAGTGTGTGGGCATAGGCGAGGAAGTCATTCGAATGAATGCGATAGCCCAAGCCCTTGAGGCCATGTCCGACGCGTGCGGTGCCAGAAAACAGGTCTGTGATGCTTTTGACACCACTGAGCGCCTGAATCGTATCGGTTATCTGCGGTACCAATGTCCGCTTGGACCCGAGGTATTTGATCACCTTAGCTGGCCTGGCTTCCTAAAACAGCTCGGGGATTGGGCGGCCCTTGCCGG
>CAIWTR010000158.1 GCA_903915615.1 uncultured Armatimonadota bacterium | reverse complement strand
CGACTTTGTGATCGCCCTCCTGCTTATCCTTGCGGATGGTCATGCTGCATCCCGGATCGCCGATGGTGCACATAAATCAGCCACAGAGGACATTAAGAACATCCTCGAGTATGGCCAGCGGGAAGGGGTGTTCCGCGCATTCGATGCCAGTGAGGTCGCGAAAATGATCCGCACTCTCATCGATGTCGCGAGCTACTCGCTGCGAGATAACCCATCGGCAGACCTTTCGGCGTATGCACGAGAGGCCCGTGCATTTATTCAAGCTGCGATTTACCCTTAGCTGCCATCGTTCGCGATAAACAATCCACCAAATACTGATTTACTGTACACTGTCAGGAAATAACTGACCGAGTGGTCAAAAAAAGACGTGGGGACTCCATGCGCGACGATAACCTTCCAACCATTTCCCTCCTGCTTTCCGCTAAGCTTCGATCCACGCTTGATTCCGATGTTGCATCCAAGCGCTCCGCCGGTGCGGCTCAGCTGGTGATGATTGATGGACGTGTGGCGTATAGCCACAGCGCGGGCTATCGAGACATCGGGGAAAAGCTTCCGTTCGACTTTGACACCGTGGTCCGGATGTACTCGATGACAAAGCCGATCACCAGCGTTGTCGCCATGATGTTGCACGAGCGTGGGGCATTTCTGCTCGATGATCCGATTAGCAAGTACATCCCGGAGTTCGCCGCGGCCACTGTTTTGGATGGCCCTGTGGGAATTCAAAAGCCAGTCAAACCAAAGCGGCCGCTGACGGTTCGGGACTGCTTCCGCCATACGACCGGCTATTCGTATGGCGATGATGTTCGCGTAACGGCATTCCATATTCGAGAAAAGCTGACGTACCGGCCTCCATTTGGGATGTACCCACCTGATTTGACGATTGAGGAAGCGGCGGCGGCGATGGCCCGTATTCCCGCGCTCCATCACCCGGGGGAAAGGTTCACCTACGGACACAGCACAGATCTCTTGGGACGCCTGATTGAAGTCTGGGCAGGCAAGCCGCTGGACCGTGTGTTTGATGAACTAATCATCAAGCCCCTTGGTATGAAGGACACAGCCTTTCAGGTTCCTGGTCGGCTTAAGAGTCGCTTTGCATCGACTTACTACCAAAAGGATGGCGAACTGAATCTACAGGATTCCTATGCAGCCAGCGACTACAACAAGGGCTTTAAGTTCCTTGGCGGCGGCAGTGGCCTTGTGTCGACGATTCGCGACTATGCCATTTTCTGCAACATGCTGGTCAACAATGGCAAGCACGGTCGCCATCAGGTCATCAAACCGGAGACCTTACAGCAAATGTTCACCGACCAGCTCGCGGGCGTCGCCGGAGGCTTTCAGTTTGGCCTTGGCTTTGCCATCGACAACTTCAAAATCGGAGCTGGTTCGTCATCCCGGATGGCGAAGTCCTACGCATGGAGCGGCTACGCGAGCACAACGTTCCAAGTCATCCCTGAGCTCAAGCTGGTTAACATCGTCGTTCAGCAACAAGTGCCAACCTATGATGTGCTTGGCAACACGCTGAGCGCACAGCTTCGGGAGGGGCTTTCCCTGTGAAACAAAACCCAACTCTCAGCCATGGTTTTGTCAGCGTTAATGGCATCAAGCTCCACCACGTATCGACCGGCAATGGGCCGCTTGTCCTCTTTCTCCACGGCTTTCCCGAGTTTTGGTACGCATGGAAGAATGTCCTCCCCGATGTCGCAAAGGCCGGTTTCGAAGCGGTTGCCATCGATATGCGCGGCTACAACACATCCGATAAGCCGAAAGACATAACCGCCTACCGCCTGCCTGAGCTGATCGCGGATGTCCGCGGCGTCATCCAAACTCTGGGACGCGGGCGCAAGGCAATCTTGGTGGCACACGACTGGGGCGGCGCCGTCGCGTGGGCCTTCGCGGGTGCTCATCCAGAGCTCCTTGAAAAACTGGTCATCATCAATGCACCGCACCCAACCGTTTTCGCCCGTGAGCTCGCATCCAATCCGAAGCAGCAAGCCGCAAGCGGCTACATGACGTTCTTCCAGTCGCCCGGCGCCGTAGAGACGCTGCTCAAAGACAATTGCGCGGGCCTCGTGCTGTCGATACTTGGCGCGCGTAAGCGAAAGCCGCCCTACACGCCTGATGAAAAAGATGCCTACATTGCAGCGTGGACACAGCCCGGCGCGCTGACGGCAGGCATCAACTACTACCGTGCGAACAAGGTTTCGCCTCCTGCACCGGGAAGCAAGCCTGCATCCACTGCCGAATCATTTGGAACCACGGGTCCGGTAAATGTCAAAGTCCCGACACTTGTGATTTGGGGGATGCTCGATACCGCGCTGCTCGCGGGCAACATCGATGGCCTTGACAAATACGTCAAGGATCTCACCATCCGCCGCATCCCGGATGGCTCCCACTGGGTCATCCACGAGCGCACAACCGACATCTCCAATATGATCACCGCGTTTGCCTTGGGAAAGGCCATCCCGGATGTCAACTGATTCCGAGGCGTCGTCGTCGATAAAGGTGCCATCCCCGCGGTACCACGCGCTGGATGCCCTCCGCGCGTACGCGATGTTCCTCGGTGTCGTTCTGCACGCATCGATGGCCTATATCCCAAACGTCCCCTGGGGAAGCCACGACCCAGCGGCGGCAGACTGGGTTGGCTTGATTCTGCTTGGCATCCACGGATTTCGGATGCAGCTGTTCTTTGTCATCAGCGGCTTCTTTACGCTGATGCTGCTCCAGCGGCGTGGTGTCCAAAACATCATTAGGCACCGCTTTCTGCGCATCCTGGTGCCGTGTCTTATCGGTGTTATTACTGTCCTACCTGCGCAACATGCTGTTGAAGCGTGGGCAACACGTAGCGAGAGCAAGGCGGTTGTCCGCAGCACCAAGGATGAAAACGCGACGGCATTTGTCAATGCTCTGAAGACGGGGCAGCGTGATAAGGCTGTTCAACTACTGGGGGCTGGGCTCGATCCAAATGCGCAGGACCCGATGTACGGTCTCACGATGCTGGCTTGGGCGGCGCTTGTCGATGACGGACCTGTTGCAGGTGAGCTGATCAAGCGCGGCGCGGATGTCAACGGTCGCTCCCGTAACCAATCGACGGCGCTGAACGCGGCAGCATTCCGTGGCAGTGAGATGGTTGCACAGCTCCTCCTTGAGCAGAATGCAGCTGCAACGCTAAAGTCCGCCGATGGCGACACGCCGCTACGGTCAGCCTTTGCACCCGCGGATGCAACAGCGGGTATCGCGATGTTGATTGGAATCACCCTCCCGGATGATGCAACGCTGACGGCTGGTCGCAAGAAGGTGGTTCGGTTGCTCCCCGGCGGCGAAGAGGCACTTGCCGCTTCTCCTGACCTTGGCTACGCGAAGTCAAAGCAGACAGGCCTCCCGGCACTCCGCAGCGCCTATCT
>CAIWTR010000157.1 GCA_903915615.1 uncultured Armatimonadota bacterium | reverse complement strand
TCGCAACGGCACGCTGCATGTCATTGAGCGAGAAGTGGTCCAGCATGATTCTCTCGATGTTCAGCGACAGTGCTTCTTCGAGCTCGTCAAAGCTGCGCACTTCGACCTCAATTGGGACCTGGGTCTCGGCTCTTAGAGCCGGGACTGCGGCCGTGATGCTCCCACAGGCGGTGAGGTGATTGTTCTTCAGCATCGCCATGTCGTAGAGCCCAAAGCGGTGGTTTGAACCACCTCCGTGGACAACTGCGAGCTTGTCGGTTGCCCGGAGGCCTGGTGCCGTTTTACGTGTGTCGAGAATGATGGCCTTGGTTCCGTTGGTCGCGGCAACATAGGCATGTGTGGCGGTGGCAATTCCCGACATCCGCTGTAGGAAGTTGAGCGCTGTCCGTTCCGCGGTTAGCATCGAGCGCGCTGGGCCGTTTGCAATAGCGATGATGTCGCCTTTTGTCACGGGTGAGCCATCGGCGATGAGGATGTTCGTTACGATTGTGGGGTCAACCGAAGAGAGGACGCGTGCCGCGACATCAATACCGGAGACGATCCCGCTAGCTTTCGCGATGAACTTTGCGGTTGCATCGGTGGTGGAGGGGATACAGACAACGGATGTGATGTCGCCGGAACCGACATCTTCCTGGATTGCTGATTTTATTGCATCCGCAATAAGCATGTCATGCAATGCGGACTGGTCTTCTGCTGAACTCACAGTTGTCTATCGTATCCGATTACGGCTTTGTGACGGCTTGTGTTGCGCGAGGAAACCATTATGCAATAGAAAATGGACATGAAAATCAAACATTTGCGTTGCCGCTTTTTCGGGATGGGCGGTATTATGCTCAGTGCCTTGGCGGTGTAGCTCAGCTGGTTAGAGCGAGGGATTCATAACCCCTAGGTCATGGGTTCGAGTCCCGTCGCCGCTACCAAGTGCCCCTCCGATTTATCGGGGGGGCTTTGATGTTTAATGGCAGGTTTCATAGAAGCTGTTTGGATAGCCGAAAGCCCGCAGCGTGTCCCTTGGACTGTTGCCAATACGAACTCTTCCGCGAGAGCCGTTCAGGGCTTCCTTGAGCGCGGCAGCACGCTTTTATCCTTAGATTTCTTAGTGGGTCTACCTGTCTGGAAATCTCATGACAAAAAGAAAAACCCTCCGGGTGTCCGGAGGGCTTCTCACAATCCACGAACGCTGTTCGATTAGCCGTTTAGGGCTTCCTTGAGCGCGGCAGCACGCTTCTTCGCCGTTTCTGCATCCGCTGGGGCCACCCCTGGCAACGCTGCATACTTGGTGTACGCATCGATAGCCTTCGTCCAAGCCATTTCCTGATCAGGATCACTGTTCAGACCAAAGTCATCGTAGGCGCGCGCCAGACGATCCCAAGCCTCTGGCATATCTGCTTTTAGCTTAATGGCCGCATCAAAGTCTGCAATCGCCTTCTGAATCTCAGGGATCGACTTTCGTCCAGACTTTCGGACATATGCAATTCCACGGTTGATTAGCAATGTCGGCTCTGTTGGCTTCGCCGTGATGAGCACGGTGTAGTCAGCAATCGCGGCATCCAGCTCCGCAGTACCCTTGGATGGGGTTGCTACTTTGGATGTTCCAATAATCGTATTGGCGTTCGCACGAGCGATGAGCGCATCTATGTCCGGTTTGCCGGAGAGCATCAGGATTTTGTTCGCATCCAAGATCGCCGCCGGGTAGTCCTTGAGTGCCTGGTTGACTTGAAGGCGAATCCGGACCGTCTCGATGTCCATCGGGGTTTTGGTAATCACCACATTCAAGTCTGCGAGCGCAGCCTTGTAATCTGGAGGCGTCATTTGCAGGTATGCCGCTGCGCGGTTCATTTGAAC
>CAIWTR010000156.1 GCA_903915615.1 uncultured Armatimonadota bacterium | reverse complement strand
TGCGATTGAGGATGCATCCACCGAGCTGCGCCACCAGCTGCTTGCCGCTGGTGGTGAGTGGCAACCATCCAGTTTGTCCACAAGACGGATGAAGGCGGATGACTTACGGGCTGCTCTTGTCGAATCCGATTACCTAGCGGTCGACGAGAATTAGCTTTTGCCGGCGTGAACCGGCGGAATATTGGTAAGGAGTTAGGAATATGGCAGTTAAGGTTTACTACGATGCGGATGCATCCTTTGATGCATTCCGTGGCAAGACACTGGCAGTGATTGGGTATGGCTCACAGGGTCATGCACATGCGCAGAACCTGCGTGACTCAGGACAGAATGTGATTATCGGCCTCCGTCCTGGCAAGAGCTGGGACAAGGCTGTCGAAGATGGCTTTGAAGTTGTAACGGTTACAGAAGCCGCACAGCGCGCCGATGTCATCATGATCCTCGTCAACGATGAGTTTCAGGCTGCCGTGTACGCCGGTGAGATTGCTCCTGGTTTAACCGCTGGCAAAGCGCTTGCATTTGGCCATGGCTTTAATATCCACTTTGGACAGATTGTTCCACCAAAGGATGTCGATGTCTTTATGTGTGCCCCTAAGGGCCCTGGGCATCTGGTCCGCCGCGTGTTCGCGGATGGCAAGGGTGTTCCCTGTCTGGTTGCCGTTCATCAGAACGCAACGGGCGAAGCGCTCAAGGTTGCACTGGCATGGGCGAAGGGCGTTGGCGGCACACGTGCCGGCGTGCTCGAGACCACCTTCCAGGAAGAGACCGAGACCGACCTTTTCGGCGAGCAGGCTGTTCTCTGCGGCGGTGCAACTGCACTGGTCAAAGCTGGATTTGAGACGCTGGTTGAAGCCGGCTACCAGCCTGAAATCGCGTACTTTGAGTGTCTCCATGAGCTGAAGCTGATTGTTGACCTGATGTATGAAGCGGGTATTGCAGGAATGCGCTACTCCATTTCCGACACGGCGCAGTTTGGCGACATGACCCGTGGACCACGTATTGTCAATGACGATACCAAGAAGGAAATGAAGAAGATTCTGGATGAGATTCAGACTGGAACCTTCGCAAAGGAATGGATTCTCGAGAACCGTGCAGGGCGTCCAACGTTTAATGCACTGGCAAAGCGGGATGACAATCACCTCCTCGAGCAGGTTGGTAAGGAGCTTCGCTCGATGATGAGCTGGGTGAATCAACGCCAGAATGCACCTGTCGCAGCGCCTGTTGTACAGAAGGCGCAAATCGAGCTGTGAGTGAACCAACCGATGGGCAGACTAAGCCCGCAGCTGCCCCTGCCCGTCGGTTACCAACGTCCGGGTTGAATCCAGATCAGTCATGTTTCGGCTGTCTGATCTGGATTGGTATTTTGATTGTCACCTTCGGCACTTGGGGAACCGTGTATTACTTCATGAACCCTGAGTTTCATCCTGAAAAGAACAATCCGGTCATCAAGAACATGGGGCGCTAAGCGCCCCTTGTTTGTTTTTACGCCCGTCAAAATTCATGGCGTAGTGATTCTTGTATTCACTGAGTGGAATGACTCGTAGCGTTGCTATGCGGATCTCTATTGCGACATGCTCATGGCCGCATCCCACCTTGAAGGCATTCGTGAACCTTGGAAGGCATCTAAATTCTGACGTGACGCCACAATTTGATACATCCCACAACTCGGTAGAATACGCACATGATTGACCTCTCCTCGGATACCGCTACACGGCCATCGGATGCGATGCGCGATGCCATCCACAAAGCCCCTGTCGGGGATGACCAGCGCGGTGAGGATCCAACCGTCAATGCCCTTCAGGACCTTGGGTGTGAGCTCCTCGGAAAAGAAGCCGCACTGTTTCTCCCAAGTTCCACTCAGGCGAACCAGATTGCTATCCGGATACAGACACGCCCCGGTGATGAGGTCATCTGTAGCGAGAACTGCCATATCCAAAAGTACGAGAGCGGTGGTCCCGCTGTACTAAGTGGCGTTCTCCTAAGACCTCTCCACGCGCCACGGGGAATCTTCACGGCTGCCCAGCTGATATCCGCAATCAACCCTGAGATGCCACATGCACCTCCATCACGGATGGTCTGCATCGAAAACACACACAACTATGCCGGTGGAATCGTCTGGGATGAAGCAGCTGTCCGCGCGGTTACGGATACGGCAGAACAACACGGACTCGCCACACACCTTGATGGGGCCCGCTTGGTAAATGCAGCCGTCGCTCGTGGCTGTGACCTCGCAGAAATTGCCGCTCCCTTTCAAACCGTAACCCTCTGCCTCTCGAAAGGCCTCGGCGCTCCCGC
>CAIWTR010000155.1 GCA_903915615.1 uncultured Armatimonadota bacterium | reverse complement strand
TTCCATATGCAGTTCAACCTTCACGCGCACTACCTTGCGGGCATCACCGACAGGCTGGGCCTTCCAATCATCACCGTCTACATCACTACCATCCTCCTCCCTCTCCTCCTCGCCATCGCCATCACGCCTCTGATGAACCGCATCGACAAGGTCCTGATGGCAAGGCTGTTCCCGCGGGCGGCGGCGCAGGCGTAAAAGACACGCTTTCGCGAGGCAAGCCTGCGGGATGCTATGTGGCGCGGATCCGTGAACTGCTCCATTAGCGAGTGGCGGATGAGCGTTTCATCAACGGCGCGGGTCTTGCCGGCGATGATTTTTGTGCCGGCAGCCACACGAAATATCTCCTCAAAAACAAAACATCCCCACTCCAGATAACCGAAGTGGGGATTGACCTTCCGAGAGGAAGGCTTAAGGTTTCTTCGAGATGCGGAAGACGTTTCCAACGGCTACAGTCGTCATGCCGAGGACGTAGAGGCTGCCATCAGGAGCCGTTACAATATCGGTCACGATGTTGAAGCCTGTTCCAAGGATAATCGACTTCTGTTCTGCAACGTTACCCTTGGCGGTGTTGTCAGCAACCTTGTCGTTCAGCAGGCGATCAGCAAACTGCAATCCGGTACGGGCAGCGTTTGGCACGAAGCGGTACAGAACACCGTATGCGTTTGCCCCAGCTGTGTTTCCATTATTCCCACGTGCGGATCCAACAATCAGGTTACCGTTGTACTTTGCGCCAAGGCCGTTACCGTTCACAAAGCCAATCGCGTTTGGAGCGATGCAGTATTTCCATGAAAAGACTGGGTCGGTGTAGGTTGAACCTGGGATATTGGCGAGACGGGCCTCTCCCGCAGCGGTTGTCGCAGCGATATTCGAAACCGGATAGCGGTTTTGGTTACCCAGGGAAACGTTTGTCTGAGCAGCCTCGATAGCCTTGAACTGATCAACGCGAGACTTAGGTCCCATAAACTGGATCCAGCCACCGTTGAAACCCTTGCCGATGATGTTGATTTCGTCCATCGCGTCATCACCATTGTCGGACTCCCACAGCTTGCCCGTGAATGGGTCGACTGCAAGACCAAACGAGTTGCGGATGCCGTAGGCGTAGACACGCTTGAGGTTTGCGAGCGCTTCGTTCTGCATACCAGCATCCGTTTGACCAGAGAATGTCAGCGTGTGGTTGTAGAACGGGTTGTCCGTTGGGATGGTTCCGTCATCGTTGAGGCGAATCACAACACCCGTCAGTGCACGGTTGTCCGGCTCTGGTCCATGACCGCCGACATCCGCGATGCGTGTCGTACCCGTGGTTGGTCCATACTCGAGGTTTTGCATCATGCCACGGCGGCCGTTGTCACCGATGATGATGAACATCTTTGCTGCTTGGCCAGAAACTGGCTTCTCGAAGCGGATGATGCCACCATTGTGATTGTCACGATGCGATGCTGCCGTCGTGAGAGTTGGGTCATCTTGTGGCTGCAGCGCCTGGAGCTTGATGATGTTCATGTCGAACACAAGTTTTTTGTTGGCAGCATCATAAACCCAACGGTCAACACGGTTACCAAGGGGCACTACACTTGTCTTTTGGGCAACATTAGCGCTTGCAGCAGAAACGTTAGCGCCTGTGCTGGACTCAGTAGCATATGTGTAGACATACTTGTTTGTCGCAAAGTCTGGGTGGAGTTGGACACAAAGGAGGCCACGCTCGCCCGTGGAGTTGACAGCAAGATTTGAATAATTTCCTGCGGCGACTCCCGTCCAGGTATTGGCTGGGATATCAAACGTGAGGTCAACAGGGGTTAGGTCAGCAGGGGTCTGTCCCGTCTGTGTGAAAAGGGTAATTTTCCCAAGACTTTTGGTGGTCACGATGAAGTCTGTCGAGTTGACAAATACCATTGATGTCGCGACATTGATTCCAGAGTTGACCAGCGTCTCAAGCTTCAGGGTTGGGTCGAGTAGGGTTGGGACCTGCTGTGCCTGGGATGCGGACATCGAGATCGTGACAGCGCCGAGCACTGCGGCGGATGCAAACAGATTGCGGATATTCATTATTTTGTCTCCTAAAAGGTGTGTGGCTTACTTTGCAGCCAGCTTGCGGCGGCGGATAACGGCGGCTCCGAGGGTGGTTCCGAGGAGTGCGAATGCGGCGTAGGTGCCTGGTTCTGGGACAGCCTGTCCGACGGTAAGGCCATCGAGGGTGCCGAACTGGTACGTTGAGAAGCCGTTGCTGTCGATGTACTCGGAATCGAGGGACAGTGTCATGCTGGTCAACCAAGCGTTGGCATTTGAGTAGCCAAAGAAGTCACTGGATGCACTGGTGTAGCTACCGCCATCCGAGAATGTAAGCGTAACGGTTCCAGGCGTCGCTACTCCATCCATGTCAGCAGCCCAGAAGGACCCGCCAACCATGTTCACTCCGCCGGTGAAGTTCACCGTCATCGAGTTGCCAGCAGTGCTGGTCGAAATGTTTCCGCCACCCACAGACCAAAGGCCATCGGTTGCAGCTACGGAAAATCCGAGTCCACTGCCACCAGCTGCGGTGTATGTTCCGGCAAATGCGCCATCGGCGACGGATGTAAAGTCATCGGAGTAGGAAAGCTTTGCATCGGCCAGGAAGCTGGATGCGGATGTGTATGTCTTTTGTGCATGAGCACCAATGGTGGCGATGGCCATCAATGTACCCAGTGCGAGCAAGCGTTGTGTCATGATCGAAACCTCTGTTTTTACTGCACAGCCATTCTTGACATCGACCTTCGATGTTCCCGGTGCTGTGGTGGCGAGGTTGTAAGCCACAAATGGATAAGACCAAATCCCGAATTATGCTAGGTTTCACCCGTCTTAAGTGGGATTATATTTCGGTTAACTCAACTATTTACAATAGTTACCATATGGCAAATTAAGTACTTGATTTGGTGTCGATACGACATAGCGGGACTGTTCGCCTACGGTGCAGGAAATGCTTTGATTCCAGATGCGCATTGATGAAACAACATCCCTCCAGATGCGAAAGCTTTCGCACAAAGAATGTGGTGCTTCAGATACAAAGCGC
>CAIWTR010000154.1 GCA_903915615.1 uncultured Armatimonadota bacterium | reverse complement strand
GGGCGCATTTCGCCACGCATCACAGGTATGGGTTTTGTGTCTGTATGTGCGCTATGGACGAACGACCCGTTGTTTCAGCGATGGTGTCAGCCGATTTCCCGTGGATTTTAATGAAAATTCACGTACTAAAATGCATGCGGCGAATGGGAGTATTTAGCCTGCCAACTGCTGCATGACCGCTAGGCACGCACGACTCGCCGTTTCAGGGTTGTTGTCATGCGATTTCCAGTGGGTCTCAAGCGCGATGCTTCCACTGTAGCCATCGGCTTTAAGCGTTTGAAACAGCACCGGGTAGTCCCCATTGCCAGAGCCGATACATGCCCAAACCATGGTTCCATCGGCGTTTGCACTGACATCTTTGAGATGAATATGCACGGCAACATCTTTGCAAGCATCATAACCATCCGGAAGAACTCGCTCCCCAAGCATCATCGCATTGCCTGGATCCCAGACCATTTTCAGCCAAGGCGACTCGATATCACGGACGACATCCGCGGTTTCCACAGCTGTGCCAAGGAGACAGGCATGTTCATTTTCGAGGAGTAGGGTGATCTCGGATGCTCCGGCAATCGCCGCGGCTTTGGACAAAATTTCGATGATGGCGACGCGGCGATCAGCGGTCAAGTCGCCCTTGCGCCAGAACGCAAAAACACGCATGTACGGCGTTTTGAAGCGAATGGCGAGCTCAATACAGCGGTCAAGAAGCGACCACTGATCGCTAAGCGTTCGCTCCGCGGCATTATGGGTGGCCCCTGCGGCATCCGATGTCCCAACAGTATCCAGGTTGCACTTGAACAACGGCGTATCAAGGCAGTCGACAGTCATTCCAGCCGTAGCGAGATCTGTTTCCACGCGGGCTAAAAGGGCATCGTCGGCATCCACGATGTAAACGCCGTAGACATTTCGCAGCTCGCACGATGTCGCACCGTATTCCTTAAGAACATCAAGTGCGACCCCAAGGTCTTGCGAGATCTCATCTGTGATTGCTGTGATGCGCATTGCCACTCCCCTTGCTTCCCGTAAATCCACTGGATTCTACAATGCTGACTCCGCCCATTGAATACACCTGCCCTCAGGTTTTTTTCGCTATTTTGTGGCAAATGCACGATTAGGTCTTGCGGAGCGACTTTGACGGCGGTATTCTTCTCCCTGCGTCAAGCATGCGGCAGAGTGCTGAGGGCGAATAGCTCAGCGGTAGAGCGCCTGTCTTACAAACAGGTGGTCGGGGGTTCAAATCCCTCTTCGCCCACTTTGGCGCATTGGTTGTGGAGGAGTAGCTCAGTCGGTTAGAGCGCCGCCCTGTCACGGCGGAGGTCGCGGGTTCGAGCCCCGTCTTCTCCGTTTTCCACGCCACCTTAGCTCAGTTGGTAGAGCAGAGGACTGAAAATCCTCGTGTCACTGGTTCGAGTCCGGTAGGTGGCACCATTCGTGACCCTCGTTTTCAGCGGGGGTTTTGATTGTTTTAGAGCCCATGGATTTTTCCATGGGTTTTTGCCTTTAAGGCGAAACTTGCAGCAAGAGCATCCAGATACATCGTAGCAACAAGGGCATGCTCGGTTGCCACGCCCCTGTCCTGTGATAGTTTGGTTTCATGGATGTCCGTAATCGCCAACTCCTGATCCGCTTTGCCATCGTGGTCGCTGCCGGGTTGGTGACACTGAATGTTGGCATCACCGTCATCGAACGGAACAACCCCGCACGCATTCTTGCAGCGCGCCTTCAGAAGGCATCCAACAATGACTATCTCTTTCTTGGCAACTCGCTCATCGCAGCGGGCATCGACACGG
>CAIWTR010000153.1 GCA_903915615.1 uncultured Armatimonadota bacterium | reverse complement strand
TTTCCAGCCGTCGGAACCACAGCGCCAGCATTTTCGCTCGTCGCGAAAGACCTCTCCGATGCCACACTCGAAACCTATTCCGGCAAGCGCAAAGTCCTGAACATCTTCCCAAGCATCGACACCCCAACCTGTGCAGCATCCGTGCGGCGCTTCAACACCCTCGCAGCGGAGCTCGAGAACACCGTCGTCCTCTGCATTTCGGCCGACCTGCCATTTGCACAGTCGCGTTTCTGCGGTGCAGAAGGCATCGAGAATGTGCACAACCTCTCGACGATGCGCGGTGCTTCCTTCCTCAATGACTACGGCGTCGAGCTGACAAGCGGTCCACTCGTTGGCCTCACGGCACGTGCTGTCGTAGTCCTCGGCGAAGACAACTCGGTCATCCACAGCGAGCTCGTGGCGGAGATTGCCGATGAGCCTAACTATGATGCGGCACTCGCTGCACTCGCTGGCAACTAGTTTCTTCGATGAGCCAAACGTTCAGGCACGCGAATTGCCCTGAACGTTGACATCGGGATATTGGTTATCTGTCGATACACCCCCGGGGAAGGACGATCTCCCCGGGGGTAATTTTTTGTCCCATCTAACAAATCACGTCTTTGGCATGGTTTCTGCCAGGTAGGTCATCATCGGTATCAAATCATCTATACCTACCTACAAGCCTTCCTTCGCATTGCATTGCATTCGGAAGGCTTTTTTTGTCGCGGTAGCATGGAGACATGAACATCGCTGTTATCGGATGCGGCAAAATGGGCACCGCCCTCATCCATGGCTGGATCGCTGCAGGAATCACATCGGCATCGCATATCCGAGTCCTAACAGCATCACCCGCATCCGCGCACGCGCTCCACGACCACTACGGAGTTGTTCCTGCGACCGACATAAGTGATGCCACCGCTGGCGCAGACTTCATCGTGCTTGCGGTCAAGCCGTTCGTAATGCCATCCGTGCTGCCAAATGTCGCGGATGCCATCCCTGCGAACGCGACCATCATTTCAGTCGCTGCTGGTATCCCGATTTCAACCTACGAAGCAGCCTTTGGCTCGGAGACTCCGATCGTTCGTGCGATGCCAAACACCCCCGCCGGCATCCAGAAGGGCGCGACCGGTATTGCATTCAACAATGCCGTTCCGCACGAAAAGCGCGAGACCGTTGTTGAGCTCTTCAACGCAGTCGGCATTACGGAAGTGGTCCCTGAATCGCAAATGGATGCCGTTAATGGCCTAAGCGGCAGCGGACCCGGGTTTGCGTTTACGCTTATCGAGGCGATGATAGATGGCGGTGTCCTCGCAGGGCTTCCTCGGCCGATCGCGCGCCGTCTTGCGGCACAGACGATGCTTGGTGCAGCGCAGCTTGTCCTTGAGACAAATCATCACCCCGGGCAGCTCCGCGATATGGTCACGACTCCCGCCGGCACGACCATGGCGGGTCTCGATGTCCTTGAGAACCGTGCGGTGCGCGCTGCCATCATGGATGCCGTTTTGGCGGCTAAGCAACGCTCCACGGAGCTCGGTGAGCAGTACCGCTAGCGGCCAATCAGCATTTCAACCTGCCGGGCGACCCTACACGTTGCGGCGGTCAGGTTGGATATCCTTGAGACGAATCATCACCCGGGGCAG
>CAIWTR010000152.1 GCA_903915615.1 uncultured Armatimonadota bacterium | reverse complement strand
GGTGCAGCATGCACATTTTGCGACCGTCGATGTCCCCGCGGCGTTCTGGGTAGCCGTCACCATTTGGGCCGCCATCGCATTCCACGCAACAGGAAACAGCAAGGTTCTAGCGATCGGTGCCATCGCGTGCGGACTTGGCGCAGCCACAAAGTACAATGCCGGCCTTTCCCTGTTTCCACTGATGCTTGCGTGGCTGCTCCGTAAAGAACGAAAAGCCACTGAGCTCATCGGAGCGCTTCTGATCACCGCGGTGGCCTTTGTTATTGGATGCCCGGGCTCTCTCCTAAACACTAGCCAGTTCATCAAGGACATCCTATTTGAAGCCCGCCACGTCGGCGCCGGAAGCGAGCAGATCTTTACGAACACAATGCCGGGCTTCCTCTACCACCCACTGGTGAATGGCCCGTGGGTTGTGGCCTATCTCTGGCCAGCCATCGGACTTGGTCTTGTCAATATTGGCTTGCGACGAAAAGCCGCCGAGCTCATCCCACTCGTTTTCGCTCTCCCCTACTTCCTTCTTATTGGTGCTGCACAGGTCAAGTTTGCGCGCTATGCGCTCCCGCTCCTACCGGTACTTTCCATCTACACTGGTCTATTGTTTGTTCGAAAGCCTGACCAGCGTCCGTACCTCGGTGCATTCGCAAGCATTTGCTGCGTGTTGACACTGTTTGCATCGATGGTCTGGGTCCGCCAGTTCACCGCAAACGATCCACGGATTCAAGCGGCCACTGCAATCAAGGCTGCGGGAACGGATGTTGTCACCTTTGCCCGGCGACCTTGGTTTTGGTCGGCATCGCTGTCGCCGCAAATCGCCCACTTCAGTCCAAAGCTTGCGGCGGATGATGCCCGCGCATTTGATGGCATCCCACAGCTGGTCGTTCCTCCGGATGGCTCTGAGTGGAGCGTGGATACCCTGTCCCAGATTAATCAAGGATCTGTGCTAACGCTTTCGGAACTTGAAATCATGGATGCGGTTCGTCTGCGCGATACCCAACCGATGCTCTTTTTGGATGCGGCACACACGTTGCTGCCGAATACCAAGGTCTACGGAAGTCCGATTAGCATCCCGTTTATCAGCAGCTTCCGCTCATCAGCCTACAACGGATGGCTAACGCTCCAAGGGGTTCCGCATGACATGCTCTATGTGAATCCGCAGATCTGGGTGCAGAGCGGGCAGTAGGAAAGTAGCAATTCCGTAAGGCTTTTAGAAACCACCACAAATAGCGTAAACGCAAAAACTGACTGGATTGGCACGTTGTAATCCCAACCATCAGCAGCTTCCGCTCATCAAGGTACAACGAATGGCTAACGCTCCAAGGTGTTCCGCATGACATGCTCTATGTGAATCCACAGATCTGGGTGCTGAGCGAGCGCTGACAAAAGCGGTATTCTAGACCACTGGATGTTATGAAATGTCCGCAATGTTATGACCATCAAAGGATCAAATATGTCGACCCCTCTCTCTGCCCATGAACGGATTTTGATTGCGCTGGATGTCGATTCAGCGGATGCCGCAGTTTCCCTTGCGCGCAAAGTGGCAGGAACCGTCGGCGGACTCAAGGTTGGTCTCGAGCTTATCAATGCGGCAGGCTTTGACATCATCAGCCGCCTCCAGGATGCCGGCGTTGACAAGATCTTCTACGATGCCAAATTTCACGACATCCCGAACACGGTTCACGGAGCCGTTGCAGCGGCGGTAAAGCGCAACGTTTGGATGGTAAATGTCCACGCGCAGGGCGGATCGGCGATGCTGCGGGCTGCGGCGGATGCGGCACACGCGGCAGCGAATCCCCCTCTCTTAATTGGTGTGACCGTTCTGACAAGCCTCAGCCAGGAAGCACTTAACAACGACCTCCGGGTTGCCGGAACCGTGAATGACCATGTGCTTCACCTTGCGGGTTTGTGCCACGCAAATGGCCTCGATGG
>CAIWTR010000151.1 GCA_903915615.1 uncultured Armatimonadota bacterium | reverse complement strand
GAGTTTGAGCTGCATGCGCGTGCGGTGCTGGGCTTGCCGATTCCGGAAATCACCGCCGAGCGCGCGGGAGCGAGTGCCGTGATTCTAGCGAGTGGATGTGGGCCTCAGCCTCCGGTGATTACGGGAGTTGCGGATGCCATTGCACAGCCGAAAACGGACATCCGGTTGTTTGGAAAGCCATCCACGCGGAAGTACCGCCGGATGGGAGTTGTCCTTACGTATGGCGCGGTGGGCGACGATGTAAATGCGCTTCGGGAGCGGGCAAGGGTTGCGGCGGCGATGGTGTCTGTCGATGGCGTGCCAACGCCACAATAGTGTGTGCAAGTGGCGGTCAGCCTGGCGTCTTAATCTCGAATAGCCCCTCCACGGTATAATCACGAGGCTGTAAAAGCCCCATTTTTTGGCGCATTACGTATCGGAAATGTAACTGTTAACCGCCACAAAGAAGGTCCATATATGAGTACCATTGATTCAATCCAAGCCCGGCAGATCCTTGATTCCCGTGGCAACCCGACCGTTGAGGTGGATGTCTACCTCGAGAGCGGCGTCGTCGGCCGTGCAGCCGTTCCAAGTGGCGCATCCACCGGTGCACACGAAGCGGTCGAGCTCCGTGATGGCGATAAGTCGCGCTACCTGGGCAAGGGTGTCCAGAAGGCTGTCGACCATGTAAATGAGGACATCGCTCCTGAGCTGATCGACATGGATGCCCTCGAGCAGACCGCCATCGACCACCTCCTTCTCGAGCTCGATGGCACCCATAACAAGGCAAACTTCGGCGCAAATGCTATCCTTGGCGTTTCCCTCGCAGTTGCAAAGGCAGCCGCTGAAGAACTCGGCCTCCCCCTCTACCGCTACGTCGGTGGTGTAAGCGCTCGGCAGCTCCCAGTCCCGATGATGAACATCATTAACGGTGGCAAGCATGCTGACAACTCGGTCGACCTCCAGGAATTCATGGTGATGCCTGTTGGTGCTGAGACATTCTCTGAAGGCCTTCGCTGGGGAACTGAAATCTTCCACGCACTGAAGTCCGTCCTCAAGGGCAAGGGCTACAGCACATCTGTTGGAGATGAAGGTGGCTACGCACCAAACCTCAAGAGCAACCAGGAAGCCCTGGATGTCATCATGGAAGCGATTGCAAAGGCGGGCTACACCGCTGGTGACCAGATCCAGATTGCAATGGACCCGGCGACGACTGAGCTCTACGAAGAAGCAAAGCATAAGGGCGCAGAGGGTAGCTACTACTTCTGGAAGTCCGACATCATGAAAACGCGTGATGAGATGGTTGCTTTCTGGGCAGACCTCGCGGCGAACTATCCAATCATCTCGATTGAAGATGGCATGGCTGAGGATGACTTCGAGGGCTGGAAGATGCTCACGGATGCTCTCGGCGGCAAGGTTCAGCTCGTCGGTGATGACCTGTTCGTCACCAACACCAAGCGCCTGTCCGATGGCATCACACGCGGTCTCGGCAACTCCATCCTCGTCAAGGTCAACCAGATTGGTACCCTGACCGAGACATTGGAGTCCATCGAGATGGCAAAGCGTGCAGGCTACACGGCGATCATGTCGCACCGCTCGGGTGAGACCGAGGATGTGACGATTGCTGACCTCGCGGTTGCAACAAACTGTGGTCAGATCAAGACTGGTGCGCCTAGCCGTTCGGACCGGGTCGCAAAGTACAACCAGCTGCTTCGCATCGAAGAGCAATTGGGCGCAACCGCCCGCTACGATGGCCTTGCGAGCTTCTACAACCTCAAGAAGTAGTCGCTAACAGAGCGGACTTAGCATCCCCCCTCTTCCGAAACTTTGGGAGAGGGGGTTTGTTTTTGTTAAATGGGGTTGACGAACGACGGCAGTCATACATCGAGACCTTTATGAAATCATCTCGAGGACTTGCGATGTTGAAATACCCTGCCCCGTTATCGGCTCGCTGGCGAGGAGTGCTGCCTGATGATCACTCCGGTCGTAGTCTGCCTGAGCATCCTCAACCATTAGCGTAACGTATCCATAATCGGATGCTGCACGTGCGGATGAATTGACGCACTGACTG
>CAIWTR010000150.1 GCA_903915615.1 uncultured Armatimonadota bacterium | reverse complement strand
GTCTTCCAAAAGGCAAACAGCAGCATCATCGGTCCCGGGGAGTCCATCGTTCTGCCAACCGCTATCGGTCAGGTTGACCATGAAGGTGAGCTTTTGGTCGTGATCGGGACGGGGGGACGGGACATCGCGCTGGATGCCGCACTCGAGCACGTGGCAGGTTATTCCATCATCAACGATGTCACCGCCCGCGCGAAGTCCAAAGCTCTGCAAGCAAAAGGTTACCCATGGTTTCTGGCAAAGTGCCGGGATACATTTGGACCCATTGGCCCAGTCGTTGTTGCCGCGTCCAGCCTGGCTGAGCAATTTTCGTTGACAATCGATGTCACCGTTAACGGCACGCTACGGCAACATGGAACGACTGACCAAATGATCCATGATGTCGCAGCATTGATTCATTTTCTGAGCACCGTGACCGAGCTGATGCCCGGAGACTGCATCGCCACCGGAACCCCGAGTGGCGTCGGTCCCCTGGTTGCCGGCGATTCTGTGACCGTCACTATTTCCGGTATTGGAACACTGACCAATCCCGTCATCTAAACTCGCACCTCTGGAGCACAATCATGTCGAATGAAAACGAACTCCCGCACTGGGACCTCACACCGTACTATCCAAGCCTCACATCCGAGACATTCAAAGCCGCGTACCAACAAGTCCTCACCCAGATTGGCGCGCTCACCGAACGCTTTGATCTCTACCAGATTGGATCGACGACTGACACCGTAGTGACCGATGAAACAGTCCGAATATACGAGGAACTTGCACAGGCATTTGACACGCTTGAGCTTGTGAATAACCTTGTTTCATCCTACGTGTACGGGCATATTTCTACCGACACCACAAATGAGCTCGCACAGGGGATTGCAAGCGAATTGCGTGGACAATCCGTTGCATTACAGACTTTGGCTGTCCGCTGGGTAGCTTGGCTGGGTTCCATCGATACAGAGACACTCAAATCGAAAAGCGAACTTGCCAGTCTCTATGCCTATCCACTTGAACAGGCGAAAGTGGGATCCCAACACCAAATGTCGAGTCCTGAAGAGGAACTTGCTGCACAGCTATCCCTCTCAGGCACAGCCGCTTGGGGGCGTTTGCACAGCGATATGACCAGCCAACTTACGGTTGCGGTTGGCGATCAAAAGCTGCCGATGGCAATGGTGCGCGTACTTTCATCCGATGCCGATGCAAAGGTTCGCCGGGATGCCTACTATGCTGAGCTCGCGACGTGGCCGACGGTTGCGCTTCCGCTTGCTGCCGCGATGAATGGCATCAAGCATGAGACAAATGTTCTGGCTACGCGTCGTGGCTGGGCAGATCCTCTCGATGAAGCCGTGTGGGAAAACGGTATTGACAGAGCGACGCTTAGCGCGATGCTCGATGCTGCAAATGCTTCCTTCCCAGACTTTCGCAGATATATGAAAGCCAAGGCCAAGCTCCTTGGCTACGATGGCGGGTTGCACTGGTTTGACATGTTTGCACCAGTGGGTGCAGAGTCAAGCAAGTGGTCGTGGAGCGTCGCAAAGGAATTTGTCGCAACACATTTTGATTCATTCACTCCGCGCCTTGGCGAGTTCGCCCGGCGGGCATTCACCGAAAACTGGATTGATGCAGAGCCGCGTCCTGGAAAAGAAGGCGGCGCGTTCTGCATGGGGATGGTTCCTGGGGAAAGCCGCATCCTGCAAAATTACAACCCAAGCTTTGATGCAGTAAGCACTCTGGCACACGAGCTTGGCCATGGGTATCACAACCTATGTCTTGAACATCGCCCGCCAACGATTGCCGGCACACCGATGACCCTTGCTGAAACGGCGAGTATCTTCTGCGAAACCATCATCAAAAATGCCGCCCTGGATGGCGCACCAGCGGATGAACAGCTCAGCATCTTGGAAGCAAGCCTCCAGGGGCAATGTCAGGTCGTCGTTGACATTTCGAGTCGCTTCTTGTTTGAGCAGTCGGTTCTTGAACAGCGCAAAATGCGCGAGCTTTCCGTGGATGAGCTCTGCGGCATCATGGCAAAGGCTCAGGACGACACCTACGGGGATGGCCTCTCCGAACATCGTCACAACTACATGTGGGCGGTCAAGGGGCATTACTATGGTGCGACCTACTACAACTATCCGTACATGTTTGGCTTGTTGTTCGGGCTTGGTCTGTATGCCTGTTACCAGAAGACTCCTGACACCTTTGTGGCTGGCTACGATGACCTCCTATCGAGCACGGGCATGGGGGATGCGGCGACGCTCGCGGAGCGCTTTGGCGTAGATATCCGGTCGCGTGCCTTCTGGGATGCCAGCTTTGACGTCATCCGTGCTGACATCGACCGCTTCGTTGCCCTCGCTGAGGTTGCAAACTAACTGAGCTATTCCAGCCTCTTGCCTATGTGAATGTCAAGAGGCTGGATCTGAAGGATTCCGATGGTCAGAGTTACTCCTTGTCTGATGTTTGATGGAAACGCAGCCGAAGCAATTGCGCACCATCTAAAGGCATTCCTGTTCCCCGAGAACTTGGGTTGCGGTGGGTGACAATTTCTATCCTAAGAAGCCATCGGAACTGTTAGAAAACACGTAAGGATCTCGATTCTTCTCTAAGAAATGACAAAGTACCTTCGAGACGCTGAAATTCGCGGCTTTCTGCGCGAGCCCACATATGAGAGCGATTCTAATCGGATTACGTATCTCACTGGGTGCGAGAACTGGTTCACTGGTGCTGCGATGTACTTTCGCAAAGCGTTACCAGTACAGTGCTCAGGGGTTCAGAAACTGAATATCTATGGCTGCCCGAACGCAGAAACAAGCTGCGATGAGTCCACATTGGGGATTGCGCATGTCTGGGTAAACGTTCCGTCTATAACCCCACCGTCTTTACATGATTGTAAATCACAACAAGCGTTTGTCCTCGACCTTGCGCATGCGGGAATCGTCGCAGCATCCAAACGTTTTGCGTTTGATGTTGCTGTATTCGATGAAGCAAAGCTGTACGTGGAAGAAAATGACTACCGATTAATTTACCAAATTGGCAAATCGAAGGCGTCTCCAGACAGAAAGTACACCGCTGCAGTCTTTTGTAGATTCGACAATCAATACATCAGTGAACTGCGTGTCATGAAACATGACGGAAATCCAGAATGTGTCTACCATTTTGCGAGTGGTAACGAACACAGCATCGGTCAACTTCGATGGGATGGCTGTGACAAAATCCGTATTCCACTAACAGCTGTTACAGGGGACGCGCACTGGAATATCTTCTTGGATGGCAGAGTTAGATTCGTATTCCCGAAGTCCGAGACGTGCGACCCGCATCATCAGTATCAACACGCGATATTGCTGCTTGATGGGGTATTCGTAGTGCCTGACAGGATTGCAGGGCTAGATTTACTTGAGCGTTCTGCAAAGGCAGGATACAAACATGCAATACGCCGCTTGCAACGTGAACAGCAACACCAAGGCATTCAAGCTGATCACCCGGACGTACGTTTATAAATAGGACATCTTTTGCGCGTACCGGGTGATAACAGACGTTACTCCCTTGACCAGATTCACTAAACGATGGCAACATATGACTCCAAACTATCGGATCCACCAAGCAACTCGCGAAAACGCTAGCTGTGGCTGCAGCATTGGATTGGATTCATACTCGTCCAAGATATCCGCGACTACGCACTGCAACAAATCGACCGCTTTGTTGCCCTCGCTGAGGGTGCAAACTAACTGAGCT
>CAIWTR010000149.1 GCA_903915615.1 uncultured Armatimonadota bacterium | reverse complement strand
CGTGCTGTACACCAGCGCCTAGAATTCTCCATCGCGCGTGGGCGCATCAAGGCCAAGGGCACGCTTGAGGTCATTGATGCGCGTGCGGCCCACAGGTGCCCGCCGGCCATCCGAGAGGCGGACCTCGTATTCGTGGTTGCCGAGGTGCAGTAACTCCGGGATGTGATTCGTCGGGACAACGTAGCTACCGTGAATGCGGATGAATTTGTTTCTGCTCAGCCGTTCCTCGAGCTGGGTTAGGTTCTGCAGTGCGCGGTGCTCCGTGCCATCCTTCATCCGGACAAAGACTTTCTTCTCCCGGCTTGTGATACAGACGACATCACTGATTGGCACCAAGAGAATCGCTGAAAGGCCGCGGACGGGCAGCCGCTGGATATCGTGATCATCACTGTTGTGCGATCGCTGATTATGGATGCGCACAAGGCATTGGAGAAGACGTTCGTTTGAAACGGGTTTTAGCAAATAGTCGGTGGCTTGTTGGCTGAATGCATCGACTGCGTGCTCAGAATAACCCGTCACGAACACGACCGCCGCGTTGATGCCAGGCTGCTCCCGTAGCTGCCTCGCGAAGTCAAGACCGTTCATCCCTGGCATCTCGATATCTAAAAATACAACGTCAGGGGCTGTGTTTAGTACCAGTGGCAGAGCCGAAGCAGCATCGCCTGCTTCACCCGCTACGGTTACCCCCGCAGCTTGGAGCAAGCGGCCAAGATAGGCTCTCGCCAGCGGTTCATCATCGACGACAACGCATGTCAGCTTCATTTATATGGCACCTGAAAGGCAACTAACGTCCCTTGGTTTGGTTTGGACCAGATACGGATTCTACTACGATGGCCGTGGCGAAGTTCCAGCTGGCGGTTGACGAGCTGAATCCCGTGTGGGCGCGTATCCGATCCTAAAAGAGCCTTTCGCACGTCTGATGCTTGGATAATCCCCGTTCCGTTGTCCGCGACGGCGATCATTGCGGAGTCCCCGGCTTGGCGTGCGATGATGACCATCGATCCAGGGTGAATGGATTTACTAAACCCATGGGTGATGGCATTTTCAACGAGGGTGAGCAGCGACAACGGCGGGATGTGACATGACAGGACATCATCGTTGATTGCATATGTCACCGACAGGCGGTCTCCGAGGCGGAATTGTTCAATCGTGATGTAGTTTCGTACCGCCGCAAGCTCTGTTCGCAGGGTATTGTCGACGGCTGGATCGACGGCAAGGAGCGTGCGCATTAACATCCCGAGCTCAACCGTCGCCTTCTCTGCAGATTTCGCATTAATGCCCGTGAGGGCTGCGATCGAATTGAGTGCATTGAAAAGAAAGTGTGGGTGGAGCTTAGCCCGGATGGCTTCAAGCTGTGCCTGCGTCGCATACTGACGGCTTTGCTCGGCCGCCAGACGGTGGAATTCTGCCTGTGAACGTTCATGCGCATCGTGGATGACCCGCCAGATCACACCCATCCCAAGCCCATTGGAAAGCACGGTAAGCGCGAATGTCTGGATAAACGCCGTGTCAAATGCGTCACCACTGACGATTTGGTTGGCGATGTCGCCAGTGCCCTGTGCCAGCGCTGCAACGGAAGCCGCAGACCACAGGGATGACCGTGTCTTGACGAGGGAGCCAAGCGTAACGCCGACAAGCAGTGCGGCAGTCGTTGCGACCAGTACGCTACGTTCACCGAGGAAGATTGCCGTGATAACTGCGCCGACTGCAGCAAGTGCACCAGCAATGGGCCCTGCACTGACAGCAGCAAACGTTACCACGAGGTTGCTTGGCGCGTAGGGATGCCGGGCATCCGGGAGAAAATCGAAAAGCGCCGCGATAACGGCAAATAGGATTCCGACTTTCAGTGCCTTTTGCCATGGGATTGCCGCTTTGAAGAGGTAGCCAAGTAACGGTGATCGGCTGATCAGATAGGCGACCGTGACCAATGTACAGATGTCTGTTTCTGCGATCAGGACATTGGTAAGAACGGTTGGACTCATGGCGTGAATTCTAGCGGTTTTTCCTGAGATAACAGCCAATTCCTATGGCTTGGTTCGATTAACTGTACACATCGCTTGACAAATGAACCCCTATGAATCGGATGAAATTTGTAGTCAGACATACATTGATGGATGTAAATACGACTGGTTTTACATTGATTGCGCCCTTCGTTCATGAGACAAAACACAACACCACCATCAAAATCGGACATCACTGCAGGGTTTCTGGTCTTCCTCATCGCGCTCCCGCTATGCCTTGGAATTGCAGGTGCATCCGGAGTCCCACCCGTCGCCGGAATCCTAACTGCCATCGTTGGTGGACTCCTAACCAAGTTTCTGGGAGGAAGCCGCTTAACCATCAAAGGGCCTGCTGCCGGCCTGATTGTGATCGTGCTGGGCGCGGTTACTGACCTTGGTGGGAATGACCTTGTCGCTGGTTACCACCGGATGTTAGCGGTTGGAGTTGTTGCTGGCGTCATCCAAATTGTGCTCGCACTGGTCCGCTTTGGCGCGCTTGCGGAAGCGATGCCGGCATCGGTGGTCCGTGGGATGCTCGCCGCGATTGGTGTCATCATCATGAGCAAGCAAGCCCACGTGCTGCTTGGCGTCAAACCTGAGGGTAAGGAGCCTGTCCACCTGATTCAAGAGCTCCCGCACAGCTTTGCACACCTCAACCCCTACGTCACACTCGTCGGTGTTGTCGCGCTGGTCATCATGTTCGGGATGCCATTCATAAAGGCGATGTGGGCAAAGTCCATTCCGAGTCAGCTGGTTGTGCTGGCGGTGACCGTTCCACTTGCAATGCTTCTCGGCTTTCACGATAAGCATGACTACCTGTTCAGCGGCGCGTCATACAACCTTGATCCGGCAAAGTTCCTCGTCAAGCTGCCATTGAACATCCTGTCCGCAATCACATTCCCCGACTTTAGCCAAATCCTAAGCGCAACGAGCATCAAGTACATCATCATGTTCAGCATCGTCGGCTCCATTGAGTCGCTGCTCACGGTTTCTGCTGTAGATGCGCTCGATCCTGAACGCAAGTCATCCGATCTCAACAAAGACCTCCTAGCAACCGGCATTGGCAATATGATCGCAGCCTGGATTGGCGGAATCCCGATGATTAGTGAGGTCGTCCGCTCAAGGTCTAACATCGACAATGGCGCAAAAACCAGCTGGGCTAACTTCGCACATGGCGCATTCCTTTTGCTTGCCGTCGCGCTGATTCCGGGGGTCTTGATGAAGATTCCGCTGGCAGCTCTCGCCGGGATGCTGATCTTCACTGGAACTCGCCTAGCCCATGTCAATGAGCTCAAACATGTCCTAAATGTTGGTCGTGAACAGCTGGCTGTGTTCCTGGTCACAATGATTGTCACACTCCTGTCAGACCTCCTGATTGGTGTTGCTGCAGGTCTTGTCCTTGATGTCACAATCCACTGCGCAAACGGAGCGCCACCGGGGAAAATGTGGAAGACGATTGTCGAAGAACACCACGGCGAAGATGAAGTCAAACTGTGTGTGCACGGTCCAGGCGTGTTTACAAACTACATCGGGCTTGCCAAAGCCATCCGAGAAAACGCACCAAAGGTCACACGCATTTATGTAGACTTCTCAGAGGCTTGTGTTGTCGACCACACCGTCTTAGCCAAACTCGATGCACTGAAGGCATCCCTGGTGGAGACAGACCTCGTCGTCGGTGGCTTGGATGCACATAAGTCATCAACACACGCTCCGACATCGTCGAAGTGGAAGCGCGCCTGATGACAGACAATGCAAACCCGCATTTAAAAACTTGGCGTTACACGTTTTCGTAACGGAAGGAATGACTTTTCCACAACGGCTGACAAGTCATCTGTCGAGGGTATCGAGAGACTTGGACCAACACCGCCGAAGCAAATCCCGACTCGCACTGAAACCCAGCCTGTAGACTGGAACCATGGCTATTGAATTTCGGATGCTTGAGCGTGGAGATTACACCGAGCATCAAAACCTGAAGAGTATGGCGTTCGGACGTGGCGGCATCCGCCCACCCTTGGCTGAAGATGCTCCTGATCCAGTCGGATTACTGAGCACCAT
>CAIWTR010000148.1 GCA_903915615.1 uncultured Armatimonadota bacterium | reverse complement strand
GAGTGGTGCACCTGCTGGAAACTTTCCAAAGGCTGCTGGAACAGCGGGCTTAACGGCATCCCCCTTCATCTGAAAATTACCAAGTGTCAGCATT
This sequence comes from uncultured Armatimonadota bacterium, assembly GCA_903915615.1. Classification (GTDB taxonomy): domain Bacteria; phylum Armatimonadota; class Armatimonadia; order Armatimonadales; family Armatimonadaceae; genus CAIRTT01. The sequence continues at coordinate 6,546 of CAIWTR010000148.1, read as the reverse complement.
GTGCTGGTGCGCTGTTTGTTTGCTGCGAGCTCGACCATGACGGGGACACGAATCGTTCCGATGGCAGCACGCTGTGACCGAAGCTCGGCAATTGCGATGCGATCCGGATCACCACTAGGGATGCTTTCACGGGCAGCAATGATGGCATCCGCGATAGGCGCCTCAGCAACCGGTTTGCGGTCAGCATCGAGGAGGGTTATACGAATGCCCTTCATTTTCCCGATGTGGGCATCGGTTCGAGGGTGGATACGGACACTGTCGACTTGAACGGCAGCCCCGAGGTCAACTTCCCACCAAGGGTTATCCTGGCTTGCGGTATGCGTGGTGGATTTGTTGTCAAAGTTACCATCTGGATTGCCATCAACAGCAAGCTTTGCCGGCCCACCGTAGTCTGTAGAGCTCTGGGATGCGGCTTTACCAACGGCGATGTTCTTGCCTCCGGAAAGGACTTCAACTTCGGCGAGCATCAGGAAGGATGCAGTCCCAGGTTGCGTGATACGCACGAAACGTGCTCGCTTCGCAGCGCTGGTTGTGGTCTGTGCTGGCCGTGCTGCAAACTTGGCTTCGGCATCCTTGATGCGGGCATCCAGCTGGGTGGCAAGGTCACGCCTGCTTGGCGGTGTTACTGCGAGTAGCGGCGACTCATCCGGCTGGTCATTGTCCATCGTCTGGTTGAAGACGGCGAGCAGCTGGTAGTACTCCCGCTGGCTGATTGGGTCGAACTTATGCGTGTGGCACTGGGCACATTGAACCGTGATGCCCATCAGGCCCTGCACGGTGGTCTGGATACGATCCTTTACCGCGGCGGTGCGGAATTCCTCATCGGATGTCCCACCTTCGGTGTTGGTCATCGTGTTCCGGTGGAAGGCGGTGGCAAGGCGTGTGTCATCCGTGGCACCGGGGATGATGTCACCGGCGAGCTGGAGGGTTACGAACTGGTTGTACGGGATGTTGCGGTTGAGGGCATCGATGACCCAGTCGCGCCATGGCCATAGGTTGGTGCGCAGCGGATCGGAGCCGTAGCCGGCGGAGTCGGCATAGCGTGCGAGGTCAAGCCAGGGTCGCGCCCACTTTTCGCCAAAGTGCTTAGATGCAAGAAGTCTGTCAACGGCTTTCTCCTTTGCATTTGGAGATTTGTCAGCTTCAAAGGCGCGGATTTCGGTGAGGGTTGGCGGGATTCCTGTGAGGTCGAGGGCTACACGTCGGAGCCATGTGCGGCGGTCAGCGGCAGGAGCTGGCGTCAGGCCATTTTCCAATATTCCCTTTGTTACGAGCGGATCTATTGGATTGCGGGCACCCGGTGTGATCGGTGCCGCGACAGGTTTTGAGAATGCCCAGTGACTTGCATATTTGGCTCCGGATGCAATCCACTGCGAAAGAAGGCGGACTTCATCTGGGGAGACTTTATGACCCGTCTCAGGAGGAGGCATCAGGGTCGCAGCGGATGTTGTGGTGATGCGTTGCATCATCCCGCTAGCTGCCGGCTTCCCTGGAACGATGGCCTTACCGCCAGATTTGAGCTTTTGGATGGCACCATCACGCATGTCTAGCCGGAGGCCCACTTGGCGTTTGCCATCATCGGCTCCGTGGCAACTAAAGCAGTTTCTCGCAAGGATTGGGCGGATATCCCGCGCGTAATCCAAGGCTGGCATCACAGGTTTGTGTGTCAACTTAGTGCTGACAGGTGGTGCCGCAATAGAAAGTAGTGCGGATACGGTCGTGACTGCGAGTACGCCCACCAGGCGGACGGCTGAGTTGTAAGTTTGGTTCGCAAGTAAGGAACGGAAGTTCGGCATGCAGATAAGCTCCCAAGTTTGGCGGACAACGCTGACCGTCCTGAACAGTATGAGTATAGCAACTGTCAGGAGAGTCAGGCGTCATCCAGATGGGAGGTTTTGCAGAAATTGCTAGGAAAGGATGTCTTCTGTCGCAAAGCGCTGCCGAAGTGTCTTGATCAGGCGGGACTTCCGTGCACGGGCAGCCTCGAGGGATACACCAAGAGAATCTGCGAGCTCGATTGTCGTCCATCCATAGCCAATCGCATCCAGAATCGGAAAGTCATCCGGGGACACGGCGGAATAGATCAGCTTCGCAACACTCTGATCGGTGATCATGTCGGCAATGAGACGGTCCGCTGCGACCTGGCCTTCGATGATGTCATCTTTTCCAACCTCACCAACGGGGTCGATGAAGCGCTGACCATGCCTGGACTTGCTGGCGTAATAGCGCTTTGTGTACCAGCCAAGCTGTGTCCATACATAAGCAGGTGCACTGGTGTTTAGCTCTGGCTTGTAATCAATAATGACCTGCTGAATAAGATCCTGAACGACATCCTCAGCCTGATCTTCCGGACAGCCGTTCTTTCGAAGCCTACTGACAAGCTTTGGGCGCAGGTCGTGACAAGCCAGCATGATTGGGGAAACGTTGCGGCGGCGCTCAAAACGGTTTCGTGGAGTAGGTGTCATTTCAAATATCCTCGGCCATCAAACTATATTTCATTATATTCAGTGAATTCACAAATGTCAACATGCAACCAAATCACCAGACTGCAAATATTTTGGGTGGTTTGCTGCACAAGAGAAAACTCTGCCGGGCAGGGGATATCCGGAAAGGACGTTTAAAAATGTTTTCAGGGATGTGGATGACCGCGGTGGGCATCCAAGATGACAGCTATCTGGGCTTAGGGGGATGCGGAAATCGACGCTATTTGGCGCTTGCCCTGTGGTGCGTCACGATTAGCCAAAGCGTAATCGCATGCACGATTGCAACCACGATATTACTGATCACGATGGGATTTGTCAGCGAACCCACTGTAAAAGGCGTCATGACCTTGTAGCAAATCTGCATCGCCAGCAACGGAGCAACCACCATCGGATTTCGCTGCATCCATAAACCGATGGACAGGATCAGGATGCTCACGTACATCGACAGCAAGATTCCGCGCGCAGGCGTGGCGGGCCCCCAAACATCAACAAATGGTGTGAGGTTCAAAATCAAGACGGTGCATACGGGTATGAGGACTGCGATGTTCAGCCCCAGGGAAACACGAACCATCCGCAACACAGTGGTAGTGCTCATATTTACGCCACTTCCTCAACCATCAAAGGTGCACATTAAGTCTTAGTTTGGATGAACTTTACCCCCTAAAGATGGTGGAAACGATCAACACACAGGATAAAACATCCGGCTGCGGCCAACGCGATGGACTCCTGTATCGCCATTCGGGCCATCGAAACCAGACTCCGATGCCTTCACCAACAAATGCAGCTGACTCAGGCTTGTGAGGCGGTTGGAACGCGCGGATGCGGCAATCTTCGTCCCCGATTTCTCCGCGATTTCATCGAAGGCAGCTGCATCGAGCGACCCACGCGCCACCGCAAACTCCCATGTCTCGCGTAGCTCACGGCTTAGCTCGCCGAGCACCTCCGGGACATCACTGCCATCGATGTAAACAACCCAAACCGTCTCCAGATAACGCATCAGAGCGCGCAAGGTCTCCCGTAATGAGACGCTGACACCACGCAGAACGAGGTAACACCCGATGCCATCCTCCATCAGCTGGACCGATGTACGCGCTTTGTTGAGCTCAAACGCCACAGCGACATCGAGCATGAGAACACCTGACAAATCAATGTCTAGGACACAGACACCCGTCGGCTCCAGGTCTTCCACATACGCGGCAATCGCACGGCGCAGCTCACGACCGGCATCCTTGCCCGTGATAATCAATTTACTTGCAACAGGCTCTTCACCCTGCGCCACAACGAATGCACTCGGCACATGAGATGGCTTGATTTCAAATGGTGGTAAGTGTGGAAGGATGGTATTCACTGGGTTCAGTGTATCACTTTACACGCAGTGGATATAGGTAACCGCCCCAATTACGCACCCCAGTTGGCGCTCACCACCCCACCCCGTACAATCTAGCCAGTGTTCCGCATCCACGACCGAATGATCACCCGCGAGCTCATCACGCCGCTGGCCATCGGTTTGTTTCTTTTTCTTGTGATGCTCGTCGGGAACACCCTCTACGCCATCCTCGAGCAGCTTCTCCGCGAACGCTGGCCACTCTCGTTCGTCGGGCGGCTGCTAATCCTCAATATCCCGACGGCGATGCAGCTTGCTCTCCCGGTTGCATGTGCCCTCGCGCCAGGACTTGCGTGGTCGCGACTCACACGCGATGGCGAAACGACAGCCCTCCGCGCCGCCGGCATCCCAATCATCCGCCAAGCCACGCCGGTGATCGCTCTCGGGTGCATTTGCGCCTTGGTTGCATCTACGCTCACCGAACGCATCGTCCCTCGGACCTGGGCCGCGCAAACCAATGTCGAAGGATGGCTGACCGCTCTGCCTAGCACCACCATCGACCGCTCATTGACATTCAATGTCAGCCCAATCACCCTCTCCTGGTGGAAGACGCGCAAGCTGGACCGCACCGCCTTCAAAATGGAGCAGGTGACGGTGCTGGACCGCGGCACGGATGGCGGCTCGGCACGCATCACGATTGCCCCAACGGCCGAATACCGTAACAGCACTTGGATACTTAATGATGCCAGCATCCATGCGCTTGACAGGAATGGTCGCACGATCTGGGATGCCCACGCGGACCGTCAACTCCTTGCGCTAAATGCCGACTTCCAAAGCGGTGTGATCACCAGCGGCGGAGAACAGCTGCAAAACCGGTCACGGGCCGACATTGAAGCGATGCTACGCTTCTCCGCAGACCCACAGCGTAAACGCGAGCTTGAGACTGCCCTCCAAAGCAAACCAGCCATCCCGCTTATCTGCATCGGGTTAGCACTCTGCGGCATCCCACTCGCCATCCGCACCCGAAACCAAGGCCCCTTTGCTGCCGTCGTTGGTGCGCTGGCACTGGTCGCAGCATCCCAGTTGGGACTTTTCATCCTGCAGACGCTTTCGATCCGCGGCATCATCCCGTCAATACTGGTTTCCACTCTCCCGGCGGGCATCCTCGTAGTCGCAGGCATCATCGGTATCCGGAGGGCGGAATGACCCGAACCGACCGCTATGTCCTCCGCGAAGCGCTGGTCCCCCTCATCCTCAGCCTCCTGATTGCCACCATCATGATCATCCTGCTCCAGCTACAGCAGGAGCTTGGTGGCGCGGGTCGCTCAGGGATGTCGCCGGACCTCCTCGGGATGCGGATTCTGCGTGCGCTGCCACAGGTGATTTCCCTGGCGATGCCTATCGCGTGTGCCCTCGGATGTTCTCTCGCGGCGAACCGTATCAGCCGGGATAACGAAACGATTGCGATGCGGGCTGCTGGTCTCCGCCTGCCGCAAATTCATCGCTCGCTCACGGTAATGGGCGGTGTGTTGGCCATCATCGCGCTTGGCCTCACGGACCTCGCGCCGCGTATCGCCGCAGGTGGACAACCTGTCTTCGCAAGTCCACAGGAAACCTTGTTTGCGGGTGCGCTCCCGGATGCCAAAACACAGCAGCTGGTGGCATTTAGTGCATCGATGCCAGCCGGCAAAGCCGCTCGCCAGCTCGTGGATGTCATTATCGTCAAAGGAACATCCGTGATAACCGCCCCAATTGGTATATATACACGTGGACATTTGATGCTAAAGGGTGGGGTGGTGCATGCGTATGGCCCCAAAGGGATGCTGCAGAGTGAAGTGGGGTTTGCGACGCGGGATGTGCCCGTAACGCTCGACTTTGTGAGTGTGCCGAGCTTGATTGGCGGGGATGCGAGTACGCGGACGCTCTTTGAGCTTGCCACGATGTCGCGGGCGGCACGCAATCAAGGGGATGTAGCCAAGCTCAATGGCCTTGAAGCATCGCTTTGGTTCCGGATTGCTCTACCCACAATGTGCCTTGCGTTTGCGATTATCTGTCCGCCGCTTGCGATCCGATTCAATCAAGCAGGAAGCTTTGCAGGCATCCTCATCAGCATCATTTTGGCCTTTGTAACCTGGAACACACTCTTGCTTTTGCAAGCAGCATCGGGAGCGGGGCTCCTACCGGCGCCGCTCAGCGCATTTATCCCACACCTTCTGACAGCTTGCGGAGCCGCTTGGCTGTACAGATCAATCGACTAAATCGCGAATACTACAGGTTTGTCGAAAGCTTACCGAGGCCTCGCGCAATCCCAAAGCCTACGGGCGCCGCGAGGTTGCCATCGCTGATCGAATACTGAATCGTTCGTCCAGAAATCTTGGATGTCACGCACTGGACGAAACCATTCCGATACGCGACTTTCTCTCCCTGAAATGTGAGTGGACCCGCACTGGGTGAAGTGACCGAGAACGTACGCCTGGTTCCATCGATGGACGTTTGTAACGTGGTCCCTTCGACAAGAATCTGAGGAAAGAGCTTGCCATCCGAGATGTGACAAGGGTAGGTAAGTGTCAAAGCATGGACATCGCCATCCACAGAAATGCTTACATCCACGCCGGTGAGCGACAGGTCATAGCGCTCCGTGATTGTGTGCCCTGATGATGGAATTGAGTAGACCATCGTGACGGTTCGTGTTCCATCCGTGCCATCGGATGCAGCGAGCTTGGTGACGATGTCGGTGTG
>CAIWTR010000147.1 GCA_903915615.1 uncultured Armatimonadota bacterium | reverse complement strand
TTCGGTTTACTGCGCGCCGGATTCAGCACTGTTGGATGGTGCAGAGGACCGTTTGTACCGTGCGCTCAGGCTCACGGCAGCGGTACGTCGTCTGGCCGCGACACGTGTCGGGGATGACAGTAACCAGGCGGCGTATTTGCTTCCACTGTTTCAGTGGATGGTGCCGATTGTGGCATTCCGCGGGACAGAAATCGCGCGGATGCGCGTCTCAGCGATTGCGAGTGGCTTGGTGATGGAGCGGGTACTTGCAGCGCTCGGGATTGCTGCGGAGTGATTACGGATGCGGGGCGGGCAGGGCTGGTCGTATTATGAAGACGATGAGCACTACCCCAACTAAGACACCGGACACCCTAGGGCGTGTCTTTGCGTCCATCCTGCTCATCGGTGGCGTGGCTCTCGATGCGTGGGTGGTGCGTCAGGCAATCCGTTTGTTCAATACGCCACTGCCTGACTTAGGGCCATCACTTGGGACGGCTGGAACCGCGGCGGGGTCCGGCGGGGATGTTCTCAGTACCGGGCTTTTGGGCATAGGGGAGGAGCTGTCGACCTTCCTTACGAAGAGCACGTCGCTCTTTCTGATACTCACCGTAGGTAGCATACTTGCTGGTTTGGGTGTGCGTCTTTTTGGGCTGTCCCGACGCATCTAGGTTGCGCTTGCGGGGCTTGCCCTCTTCGAAGCGACGCTCTTTTCCAACGACTGGTTGATTCGGATCCACCACCGCGACCTCAAGAGGCACATTCGGTACACCATTATCGGCATCACGCGCCGCAGCCTCTTGCTCGGTTACGAGCTCAAATGCTTGACCATCCGGGAAAACCAATGTCACACCCGGACGTAGCTTCGCTCCGCGTCGGTCTTCCACTTTGCCGTCTACGCGAATCTCACCCGTTGCCAGCATATCTTTGGTGTCGCCACCCGTCCTCGCAAGCCCAGTGGCTTTCAGGAGCTGACCAAGTGTGATGTATTCGCCGCGAACGCCAAAGTAGTTAGACATGCATCCATGGTATCGGAAATGTAACATATGGCGAGACCACCATTCGATGCCTAAATCCGGTAAGACGATATAAATGGAATTCGACACTCTGGTACGGCGCCACAAAGATGCGGTTTACCGCCAAATGGTGAGGATGTGTGGAAACCCGGATGACGCCGAGGATGTCCTTGCTGAATCCTTGCTCAATGCCTTCAAGGCAATCCATCAGCTCAGCGACCCGGAAGCCTTTCAGGGCTGGCTTGCGATCATCGCCCGGCGAACCTGTGGAAGGTTGCGTAAGCGAGAACAGCTTCATCCGGTGTTGCAGCTGAGTAACCTTCAAGAATTTGGCTTTGACCCTGCTGGACACACCGGGATGCCGGAGCAGGAGCTCATCGAGGCCGAGACAAAGTCCTGCATCATACGCGTGATGTCTACCATGCCCGGGATTTACCGTGATGTCTACGAGCGCCGCGATGTACAGGGTCTCTCAGCCCGCGAAACCGCTGATGCACTTGGCATCACAGAGGCCGCGGTAAAGTCACGCCTCCACCGGGCTCGGGCATTTGTCCGTGGTCAGCTGGATGAGTCTCTTCAGAGCTAGTTAACCTTGACGGTGATGGCTTTGTTGATCACGATTGGTGCAAGACATGCACGGTCCGTACACGGCTGTGTCCGAACACTGACAATCACCTCGAAGTCGCCTGAACGCGCATCTTCATTGACCTGAACCGGCACCACAAATGTGATTGTTCCGGTGTAGCCTAGCGTGTTGTCATCCGCGGCGCTCATATCGTCCGTGATCGGAACCGGCATTGGGTAGACAATGGGGCCGAACTCAGCAGGGAGCAATGTCTCGAGGGAACAAATCGTGGCGATTTTGCCGGCGGTTTCCGGACGCCTCGGTGGGATATGCCAACCGGTCGGGATTGTAAGCTGAAGGCGTATTTCTGCGCTGGCACCTGGAGAAATAGTGAGGTGTTCAGGCTCTGCAGTCAATGTGAGTGCTGGGGCCACTCCGTATGCGACAAGAGCATCCACCCACGTTGCCGTCCCGCTTGGCGCGCGCTCAAGGACACCTGCATACGTTGCAAAGTGGGTGTCGGCAACAGCTTTGTAATGGCCACCGAGTCGGTGGAGCACGCGTATCGCAACATTGTTGGCACTTGGCAAAGCGCCATCAAAAATGTCCTTGGTCCGCACAATAAGCCGCTCGTGCAGGGTGTCACTCGTGAAGAAAAAGCCATCTTCGGCGGTGTCTGTAAACTGTGCAATCATTTGGTCCGTCAGGAGAACTGCGGCATCCCGCCACACGCTGTCGCCCGTTACATCGTGGAGGTCAAGCAGACCATCCGCGAAGAACGCGTGGTCATCCAGAAAGCCTGCCGTCGCCGATGGCGTTCCTTCGGTGATGCTGTGGCGCAGCGTTCCATTGATGATTGCATGTTCCAAAATGGCTTTTGCCGCGGTGATGGCGGCATCCAGTAAATCCTGACGCTGACTAATTTGCCCAACCTTAGCAAGAGCACCAATCATCAGGCCATTCCAGCTGACGAGCACTTTATGGTCACATAGTGGCGGTGTGCGCTGGTTCCGTTCGTGGAGCAGGGTTGTCAGCTCCGGAAGCATTAGGTCCGAAGTCGCCGGGTAGCGAACATCCCCAATCCCAGACCCGATATGCAGAATATTCGTTGTTTCCGGATGGCCTGTTGCTTCATCCCGCCAGTTTCCCGCAGGCTTTGCGTTGTACTGCGTGGCAAATGCATCCCCCGCGATGCGTGTGACA
>CAIWTR010000146.1 GCA_903915615.1 uncultured Armatimonadota bacterium | reverse complement strand
GTTTTGTAACCTGACAAATAGATGTCGGGATAGCCATCATTGTCGATGTCAGCAACACCGCAGCCGAGATGTTTGCCTGTTATTGTGCCAAGCCCGACGGCTTCACTGATGTCTTTGAAGGCACCACGGCCATCCCCTGTGTAGAGGGAAGTTTTATCTCCGACGAGGAGAATATCGAGGTTTCCATCCTGGTCAAAGTCAAGAAAAGCTGCGCCATTGCCTATTGTTTCAAGAATGGTTAGAGGTGATTTACCCTTTGGCTGCTCCCAGACATAGGAAAGCCCCGCGGCTGTCGTGACATCGTCAAAGATGTTCTGACTTGACTGCGGAGCTGATGTGGTTTTGTTCGAACACCCTGTCAGGAGTGCCGAGATAAAGAGAGCGCTGACCATAAACGGTCCCGCCCCACAATCTCTCAACATTTTCTTAACATTGCGATTGTGAGGCGTGACCATAGGATTAGTCCTCGTCCTGCTGTTGGCGCTGAGGTTTTGCGCTTTCCTCACGCATTTTCTCAATCCACTTCGGGTCATCCATACGCATCGCAGGACGCTCACCACGCCGCTTCTTGAACTCAGGGTCATCCGGATCCATGGTGTCTTCAGGCTTGAACACCCGGGGATCACTCGGCACGTGTGTGTATGGCGCAAAGTTTGGCTTGTCCGTAAACATGTCGCTGAGGTCGGTTGTCACCGCATCGAAGAGGTTGTTCGGACCAAGGCCAAAGATCCGGTAGATGGTCTTGTGGATGCTCATGATGCTGGTGTGGTCATGGCTGACATAACCAGGCTTGATCCATGGGCCAAGACCGAGCACAAAGGAGCGCTGGCGGTCGACGTGGTCGCCATCCCCACCCGAGTCATCCTGCGTTACGAACACGACCATCTTCTTCCACTCAGGCTGCTTGGAGAGGAACTCCATGATGCGACCAAGTGCGAGGTCGTTGTCCGCCATATAGCTGGATGTATATGGATAACCACGACTCGCATTGGCTCCCGCACCGTGGTCGTTACAGATCGCGATGTTCATAAACCGTGGGAGCGTGCCCTTGTGGGTTTTGCGGTATTTGGTCACATCATCCATAAACCAGTCTGCACGGGCGATGTCCGGGATGTTGTTGTTGTACGCAGGGAACTCAAAGCAGGTGTTGTCGAAGAGAATCTTCGGCATCGGGAAGTTGATCAGCATGTTGGCGCCGGTCTTGGAGTCAGCCGTACCTTCATCGTTGTGTGGAAGTTCATAGCCTTCGCCGTAGTTGCGGAAGGTAATTCCCCCACGCCCAAGATGCTCCCACAGCGAGCCGTTCTCGAGATAGTCCTCAGGAATCTGCGAACCATTGGAGCCAAAGGAAATCATCCGTCCTCGTGCAGACTCGCTAAGCGCAAAGCCCCAACCCGAGTAGTAGACACGCGTAGTCCAGATGCTTGGGTAGACGCCAACCAGCCAGCGGTGGCCATCCCCGGATGCCTCAGGCTCCATGTAGAAGTTATCACTGACAGCAAACTGGCGGGCAAGCTTAAGGTGGTTTGGCATGATCGGGACGCGCTCAGCTTTACCCTTCTCACGAATCCAGCCCTTTTCTCCAAACTCTGCGTAGTCAGGATCACCATCCGCGCCTTCGAGCGTGCCAAAGATGCCATCAAAGGTATGGTTTTCCTTGGTGATGAAGACCACGTACTGAACATCCTTTGGAATCTCAGGACGCTTCGCGGCAACCGGCAGCAACCCGTTGTAATCAAGAACCTTACGCGTCAGGCTTGCAAGGTCTGCATCCTTTGGCGTCGAGACGACATCCACCATGCCTGGCATATCGCCAAGACCAAAGCGCTCATCGGTTTTCGGGCGGAGGTTTTTGTAGCCGCGTGGTCCGCGACCGATGCCCTTTTGGGTTGCGATAAAGAGCTTTTCATCGAAAGGTCCAAGGGCGAGCTGCGTTGGATACCAGCCGGTCGGGATGTGTCCAAGGACGGTTCCCTTTACAGGGTCGATGACCGCGACAGCATTGATTCCCGCTTCGGCGACGTAGAGACGCGTACCCTTACGGTTCATCACCATCCCGGTCGGGATGATTCCACGCAGACGGGAAAGCTCTTTCGTCGGGGTCAGTTTAATGGTCTTGTTGAGCTTGAGGGTACGTACGTCGAATGCCTGAACGGTGTCGTTGTTTGCATTCGAAACCCAGATGTTATTCCCGTGGATGTAGAGCGCATTAGGCGATGATCCGCCGACGGATTTGCCATTGTCAGCAGGTGCGTGGATCAGGATACCGGTCTTGGCCTTGCCTGTAACCGTCGGGCTTGCTGGCTTGCGGACATCGTAGGACCAAAGGCTTTGTGCATCCGGGACACGTGGCGAGCCAAGACCTGGAACAAATCGTCCTTCTGTTTGGACACCTGTTTCGGCTTCCTTGGATGGAAAACCAAACGGAGGAATACGCAGACCACGCTTGTTAAAGCCGCTGCCTTCCGCTGGAGGCGGAACGAGGGAGTAGTCAAAGATTCCGATGTTCGCGACGAAGAGGCGGCTGCCATCGGCGTTGAGTGCGAGGGC
>CAIWTR010000145.1 GCA_903915615.1 uncultured Armatimonadota bacterium | reverse complement strand
CGTTGAAGCGCTGCAGCTTGCTGGAAATGTTTCGCAAGGTGCTGATCTGAAAAAAGCGCAGCTTGTACGCCAGAAGCCAGGTTCGGAAAAGCCAGATGTTGTCGTTGTGGATCTCGAACAGGTCCTGCAAAAGGGCAATCAGAAGCTGAATGTTGCTGTTGAACCTGGAGACTTACTTTTTATTCCGAGTAAGCGCGGAAGTAACCGTTTCGATCCAAATAGCATCTTTATTCTCCTACAGGCAGCAAGCTTTCTCGGTCTGCGTGTTCGCTAGGGGTGTCCTAAATACGGTCGGGACCACAATGTCGTTTCGTCCGGTGTGGCACCTAGTCGCGGTTCAGGAAGTTGTTAGACCTTGCCAAAGATTGATTTAATTGCCCTCCGACGGGATGCACGTGAACATGCATCGCAAAATAAGTACTACCGGCAGTACATCAAGGAAGCTTTACCGCTCTCCAATGATGACCTTGATGCAGAAGTCGCAGCGCTTGCAGATTTAGCCTTTGAGAAAATCGATTGTCTGGACTGTGGCAACTGTTGCCGGCGTAAAGAAATCGCAGTCACTGCAAAGGACATTCGCCGGATTGCACGCGGTTTGGGTGTCAAGACGGAATACTTTGTGAGGCGGTATGTTGCCGAGAGCAAGACCGGTGAAGCCTATATTAAGGGTGAACCGTGTCCATTCCTTGGTAGTGACAACGCCTGTTCTATTTATGCCGACCGCCCGCAGGCATGCCGCGCATTTCCATATCTGCATGAGCGTAAAGTGCGTGCTCGGACATTGACGATGCTTGAAAATGTTGGTGAATGCCCTATCGTCGCCGATGTCTGGGGCCGCCTTGCTAGAAAGTATCCTGAGCCGCCAAAGAGCTCGTAGCAGTGATCAACGAGGTTGCACTTTGTGCCGTTGAGCCGGAAATGTGTGATGGTTTATGTGCCACGATCCATAAACGATAGGATAAGGGTTCAAATGTGGGGGCGGATGGGGTCTGGTGGTCCTCCCGGTCTTCAAAACCGTGCGCGGGCTGGCTCAGCCAGCCTGAGTGAGTTCGATTCTCACGCGCTCCCGCCAAATACATCGTGACATGGGTAGTTGCTGTGTTTAATAATTCCAGTAAGATTTAGTACTATTCGCCGTTTTGAATATGGCGATATAGGACGTTGTTTTGCTATCCGGTAGTATTGCAACAACATCTGAGCAAAACGTTTTGCTATGGTGTGGCGCCTTACAGCGCGCAACGTTCCGACGGAAACCACCTCGGTGGAATCCACTGACCAATGATGGTTATCAACACCCAATGCTGGGTGTAGGAAAGACGCACTCATTTATGAATATCTCCCGTACCCGTAAATCTGGCTTTACCCTGATTGAACTTCTGGTGGTTATCGCCATCATCGCTATCCTCGCAGCAATCCTCTTCCCTGTCTTCGCACAGGCACGTGAGAAGGCTCGCCAGACCAGCTGTGCATCCAACCTCAAGCAGCTGTCCCTCGCGGCAATCATGTATGTTCAGGACTATGACGAAACATTCCCAACCGGCCTCCAACAGGACTGGTGGGACTGTACCTGGTACCGCCTGGTAACCCCATACGTCAAGAATGTACAGGTCTTCCGCTGCCCATCCGATCCTCTGACCGGCCGCACCGATGCAAGCTGGGCTGGCCCACGTCTTAGCTATGTCTCCAATGGCTACATGAACTGGGATGGCTCCGCATGGTCGGTTCTCGGTGTCATGGGAATGTCCCAGTCCTGGATGGGACGCACCGTTCAGACCCTCGGTGGTGTTGGTCGTCCTGCAGACACTGTTCTTTTGGCTGAGCGCCATCACGTGTGGACAGGTGCTAGCGGATCCTACGGCAACGTCCTGATGTGGGGCCCTGGTGCGATGGTGACGGGTGTCAACTGGTGGGATGGCTCCGGCTCCCCAAGTTTGATCCCAGATGGCACACGTGCAATCACCGCTGCAAACAACCCAACGGGCCGCGATGGCTCCATCCTCCCACGCCACACCGGCAAGGCTAACTTTGCATTCGCAGATGGCCATGTCAAGGCAATGGAACCAAAGCAGACCAACCCTGATGGAACGGCAGTCAACAACATGTGGCTGGCGGACCGCCCGTAATGATGGGCCGTTCGTTCATCATTGGACTCGCTGCAGTCTGTGTTGTAGGCATCGTTACTGGCTGCTCTAAGGGCGACCAAACGATGACGACCACGGATGTGAAGGCAATGGAAACCCCTCGGGGTGCTCCAATGCCTCCTGAAGCGATGAAGGCAATGCAGGAAGCAACGCAAAAGGGACAAGGCGGAAGCCCTGGTGGTCCACCTCCTGGCGCGATGAATCCTCCTGCCACCGCTGGAAACTAAAACTTTCAGGTTTTGGAAACATCACCACCTCCCGGATGCATTGCACCGGGGGGTGGTTTTGTATTTGAATGACTGATCTTGTCCTGTCCGGAAGACAACCGCTGAGTTAACACAGCGATTCGCCAGAAACACGCCGTCGGCCCGATGCAAACCAGTCGGCGAGTTACATGCCTCTCAACGGACTTCTTTACACTTTCTTGATGATGCACGCGCCCAAAGCCTGTATAGATATAGATTGCCAGCAAGCTAAACGGGGACCTAACAATGTCGAAGGTGCAGCATAAGGGAGTGACCAGCCAGATTTGGTGGGCGATGCTTGCCGCATTTGGTGCCTATTTCTGTATGTATGGGCTTCGCAAACCATTCACGGCTGCAACGTACCCCGATGGCATGCTCTACGGCCTTGAAATAAAACCCGCCCTCGTTATTGCACAGGTTTGCGGCTACATGCTCTCGAAGTTCATTGGGATTCGGGTCATTACAGAGCTGCCAGTCGCAAAGCGGGCGGGTGTGCTGGTTGGCTTGGTCGTCATCGCTGAGCTGGCACTGGTTCTTCTTAATGTTCTCCCGATGCCCTTGAAGCCAGTGGCGATGTTTATGAATGGCCTGCCTCTCGGGATGATTTTCGGGATGCTCCTTAGCTTTCTTGAAGGTCGCCGGATGACAGAAGCGATGGCGGCGGCACTCTGCGGGAGCTTTATTGTCGCAGATGGTGCAGCAAAGACGGTTGGTACGCTGGTGTTAGCTTCGGGTGCTGGACTTTATGCGATGCCGATGATTGCGGGAGGAATTTTCCTCCTGCCGTTTGCCGCATTTGTATGGATGCTGACGAAGCTGCCTCAACCATCAAAAGAAGACATCGATGAACGCGCTGCGCGGCCTCAGCTTAGCGGTACCAGCCGGCTGGCACTACTGACCTTCCTTGGACTTGCCTACGGCTGCGTGGTGTTCGCTTACACAATGCTGACCGTTCTTCGTGGTTTTCGGGCTGACTTTATGCCTGAGCTACTCAAAGGGTTGCAAGTCAGCGGTAATGCGCTCGTGTTCACACAGTCCGAAGGCATCATCGCGGCTATCGTCACGCTTATCGCAGGCCTGACATCGATGATTCGAAAGAATGCCATTGCCTTTAGGACAGCATTGCTCCTTGGGGTGATTGGATTCGGCTTTGTCCCACTTTCCATACTCCTGCATCACTATGGCCTCATTACGGGGTTTGTCTACCTGACGCTGGTTGGTTCGGGAATCTATCTCCCATATGTCCTCATCCACACAACGGTCTTTGAGCGCTGGATTGCAATCGTTCGCCGGCCGGGGTCAGCCGCCTTTCTCTTGACGCTTGCGGATGCCATTGCGTATCTTGCCTACGTGGCAGCGTTGCTAGGAAAACCGATGGTTCAGAAAGCGGGAAACATTCTGGGCCTCTTCGAAACGGTTGGACTCTGGGTTTCCATTTCATCAATGGCAATGTTGGTCGTTGCGTTGATCTTGACATCTAGGGATCACCCCCAACCAGCCAGCCAGAAAGGGACTGTCTAATGCCTTCGATGCTCGTTTACCGCGGTGACTATGGTCAGCTCTCGCTGGAAGAACATTCGCACCCGGATATCGGTGCTGGTGAGGTTTGTGTAGCCCTCGATACAGCGCTTGTGTGTAGCAGTGACCTCCATACAATCTTCCATCGGCGAACCGCACCAACGCCACTCGTCCTTGGCCATGAAACGGTCTCGGTAATCGATCGTATTGGGGATGGTGGTCCGACGACTGATATGCAAGGTATTCCCCTTCGCACTGGTGACCGGGTTGTCTGGGCGGTTGTCGCCAGCTGCGGAGCTTGCGGTACCTGTAGTCGAGGCTGGCCTCAGAAGTGCCCCGGGGCCCTAAAGTATGGGCATGCAAGGCTTTCCAGTCAAGAAAAGTGGATGGGTGGATTTGCGGACTATCAGGTCCTGAAACCCGGAACGAGCATCCTTCGCGTTCCGGAGCACGTACCAAGTCGGATTGCCGCAACCATTGGATGT